>DASTBC010000098.1 GCA_035712245.1 Candidatus Eisenbacteria bacterium | reverse complement strand
GAGAGCATCGGAGCGGGGTGCTGCGAGGTCGAGGCCCCGAAGAAGTAGGGGCGCCGTGCTCGATCGCGTCATCCGCTGGTCGATCCGTCACCGACGTGCGGTGATCGCCGGGAGCGCCGTGCTCGCGGTGCTGGGCCTCTTCGCGCTCGCGCGACTGCCGCTGGACGCGTTTCCGGACACGACGCCCGTGCAGGTTCAGATCAACACCGTCGCCCCCGCGCTCGCCCCGCTCGAGATCGAGCGGCAGATCACAGCGCCGGTCGAGCAGGCGATCTCGGGCCTTCCGGGCCTCCATGAAGTCCGGTCGCTCTCGAAGTTCGGGCTCTCGCAGGTGACCGCGATCTTCGAGGACGACGTCGACATCTACCTCGCGCGGCAGGTCGTGGCGGAGCGCGTGGCGGGCGTCGAGCTCGCGCCCGGGATCGACCGCCCGGCGCTCGGCCCCGTCGCGACGGGACTCGGAGAGGTCTTCCACTATCTCGTGACGGGGGCCGGGAAGTCGCTCGCGGAGCTTCGGACCGTGCACGACTGGATCGTGAAGCCGCAGATGCGCTCCGTCCCCGGCGTGGCCGAGGTGAACACCTGGGGCGGAGACGAGCGCCAGATCCAGGTGGTCGTGGATCCCGCCGCGCTCGAAGCGCGCGGGCTCACGCTCGCGGAGCTGATCGAGGCCCTCGAGCAGAACAACGCGAACGCCGGCGGCGGCACGGTCGAGCAGGCGGGGCAGGCGTACCTGGTCCAGGGGATCGGCATCGTGCGCGCTCCCGGGGACGTGGGCGCCATCGTCGTCGCCGCGCGAGGGGGGATCCCCACGCGCGTCGCGGACGTGGCGCGCGTCGTCGAGGGTCGCGAGATCCGGCGCGGCGCCGTGACCGCGGCCGGGAAGGGCGAGGTCGTGCTCGGGCTCGGATTCATGCTGATGCACGAGAACAGCCACGACGTGACGCGCCGCCTGCGCGCGCGGCTCGAGGAGGTGCGAAAGAGCCTCCCCGCGGGCGTCCACGTGGATCCGGTGTACGACCGGACGGAGCTCGTGGACCAGGTGCTCCACACGGTGGGGAAGAACCTCTTCGAGGGAGCGATCCTCGTGATCGCCGTCCTCTTCGTCTTCCTGGGCAACGTGCGGGCCGGCCTCATCGTGGCGTCGGCCATTCCCCTCTCGATGCTCTTCGCGTTCGACCTCATGCTGCGCGCGGGGATCGCCGGAAGCCTCATGAGCCTGGGGGCGATCGACTTCGGCCTCATCGTGGACAGCTCCGTGATCATGGTGGAGAACACCGTGCGCCGGCTCGGCGAGTCCACCGACTCCGTCCCGGCGGAGCGCGTGGTCGAGGAGGCCGCGCTCGAAGTGCGGCGGCCGACCCTCTTCGGCGAGCTGATCATCCTGATCGTGTACCTCCCGATCCTGGCGCTCGAGGGGATCGAGGGGAAGCTCTTCCGGCCGATGGCGCTGACGGTGATGTTCGCGCTGATCGGATCGCTCCTCCTCTCGATCACGCTGATGCCTGCGCTCTGCGCCACCTTCCTGCGCCGCGGGACCGTCCGCGCGGAGAACCGGTTTCTCCTGTCGCTGCGCCTGCGCTACCGGAGCTCGCTCGCGTGGGCGCTCGGGCGTCCGCGGCTCGTGCTCGTCGTGGCGGGATTCCTGGTGGTGAACGCGGCCTTCCTCGCCACGCGGCTCGGGACGGAATTCGTGCCGCGCCTGCGCGAGGGATCGCTCGCCATCAACACGATTCGCCTCGCCGGCGTGTCGCTGGACGAGTCCGTTCGCTACGGAACCCACATCGAGCGCACCCTCCTCGCGGCGTTCCCCGACGAGATCGACCGGATCTGGACCCGCACCGGCACCGCCGAGGTCGCGACGGATCCCATGGGCGTCGAGCTCTCCGACATCTTCGTCCGTTTGACGGACGCGGGCCGCTGGAAGAAGGCGCGGACGCAGGACGAGCTCGTCTCGAAGATGGAAGCCGCGCTCGCGAATCTCCCCGGCATGCGCGTCGTGTTCACCCAGCCGATCGAGATGCGCGTGAACGAGATGGTGGCCGGGATCCGCTCGGACGTCGGGGTGAAGCTCTTCGGCGACGACTTCGCGATCCTCAAGGCCAAGTCCCGCGAGATCGAGGAGGTGATGCGCGACACGCCGGGCGCGGCGGACGTCTTCGCGGAGCAGGTCACCGGACAGCCGGTCCTCCAGATCGAGGTGGACCGGCAGGCCATCGCGCGGCACGGGATCCCGGCGCGGAACGTCCTCGACATCGTGGAAGCCCTGGGAACGCGGGAGGTCGGCGAGATGCAGGAGGGGGAGCGCCGGTTCCCGATCACGGTCCGGCTCGCGGACGAGTACCGCGCCGACGTCGCCTCCGTCGGACGCATCCTGGTCTCCGGCCCCGCCGGCGAGCGCGTGCCCCTCGAGCGCCTCGCGAGGATCTCCGTCGTCGAGGGCCCTTCGACCATCAACCGCGAGTGGGCGAAGCGGCGCGTCGTGGTCCAGGCCAACGTGCGCGGCCGCGACGTGGGGAGCTACGTGGCGGACGTGCGGCGCGGAATCGACGAGCGGGTCGCGCTCCCGGCGGGGTACTACATCCGGTTCGGAGGGCAGTTCGAGCACCTCGAGCGCGCGCAGCGCCGTCTCCTCGTCGTGATCCCGCTCGCCCTCGGCCTCATCTTCGGCCTCCTCTACCTCACGTTCCGGAGCGTCCCCGACGCGGCTCGCGTCTTCGTGGCGGTGCCGCTCGCGGTGGTCGGAGGCGTCGTGGCGCTGTGGCTCCGGGGGATTCCGTTCAGCATCTCGGCCGCGATCGGGTTCATCGCGCTCTCCGGAGTGTCGGTGCTCAACGCGCTCGTCCTGGTGTCGACGCTGCGCCAGATGATCCGGTCCGGCACGCCGGTGGAGGAAGCGGTGCCCGCGGCGGCCGAGCGGAGGCTCCGCCCCGTGCTCATGACGGCGCTCGTCGCGAGCCTCGGATTCGTGCCGATGGCGCTCAACACCGGGATCGGAGCCGAGGTGCAGCGGCCGCTCGCGACGGTCGTCATCGGCGGCGTCGTGTCCTCGACCATCCTCACCCTCTTCGTGTTGCCCGCGATCTACGTGCTGGCGGAGCGCCGCGGGAAGCGCCGGATCGAGGCGGCCGAGCACGATGAGGCTCGGCCGTGAACCGTCGGCGGTGGATCCTCGCGGCCGCCCTGCTCCTGGGGGCCCAGGTCGCGCTGGTTCTCCTCTACCTGCGCCTGGAACGCGAGCGTGCGGGGAGGAACGTACCTATCGCGATGGAGCCTCGCCTGGAGCAAGGTCGCGACATCGTGGTCGAACGTCCGGACGGCTCACGTCTCACGATACCGGCCCGGTCGGACCGGTATCAGCTCGTCCACTTCTGGGCGACGTGGTGCCCGCCCTGCGTGAAGGAGATCCCGTCGCTTACGGGACTCGCGAGGCGCGGACCGTCGGGCGTGCGGGTATGGGCCGTGAGCGCAGACCCTGACTGGGAGAGCCTGCGCGAGTTCTTCGGGGGCGAGTTGCCCCGGCACGTGGTGCGCGATCCCACCGGTGAGGCCGCGAGCGCCTACTCCGTGCGCCAGCTTCCGGACACCTACCTCGTCGATCCGGCGGGGCTTGTGATCGCGCGCTTCGCGACCCGCCAGGAGTGGGATACGGCGGAGATGAGAGCGACGCTGGAGCGGCTCACGGCGGGAAGCGAACCGGCTCGATGAAGGAACGAGGCGACCCCGGTGGGGATCGCCTCGCAAGACAGGGGCTCGGACGGAGACCGCGCGTCAGATCTTCTTGACCGATGTGACCTCGATGATCTTCTGACCCTTCCGCTGCATCGCCTTGCCTTGCAGCTCGACCTTGTACGAGATCATCGAGCGGCACTGGGTGAAGGCGTCGGGTATCCCCACGAAAGCGGTTGGAGTCATGGCGCGGATGTGATCCACGGAGAGCATGTACAGCTCGTCACTCTCCGTCAGGATCCCCATGCAGACGTCCCCGGCCACGCACTTGAGACCGCATTCGCGGTGCGCGGGACCGGTGAGCCCCTTCTCGATGTAGCAGTAGTAGTCGACGATCTCCCCACGGAACGTCACGGGGTGCTTCCCGCTCCCCTCACGCAGTGAAGCACCCCGCGGTCCGTTGGGATCCACCCCGCCGCGGACCGAGGAACCCACGACGGCAAGGCCGACGTACAGAATCGCTGCGACGATTGCGGCCCGGTGGAGTTTCATGCATGAGATTCTATCGGCCGCGGCCGCGCGGCGGCTACGGTACCGAAGTGGTAGTCGCGCTGGTCCGGGCGGCCCCGTCCTGCCGCGGGTGCGGTTCAGGACACATCAGGCGCGTAGAGGTGTCCCGCCTTCTCCGCGGACGTGACGATTCCCCGGATCATCGCCGACGAGAATCCCTCGTGCTCCATCCGATTGAGCCCGGAGATCGTGCAGCCGCGCGGGGTGGTGACGCGGTCGATCTCGTGCTCGGGGTGAAGCCCGCGCGCGAGGAGGAGGGATGCGGAGCCTCGCGCCGTCTGCGCGGCCATGAGGAGCGCGTCGTCCGTGTGCAGTCCGATCTCGATTCCGCCCTGCGAGGCAGCGCGGATCGCCCTCAGGAAGAACGCGACTCCGCAAGCGGCGAGCGCGGTCGCGGCGATCATCTGCTCCTCCGCGAGGACGAGCGTCCTGCCGACGGAGTCGAACAGGGACCGTGCCGTCTCGACCGCGCGGCCTCCGGGCACGTCGGTGGCCAGGCACGTCATCGACTCGCGGATGGACACCGCGGTGTTCGGCATGGCGCGAACCACGGGGATCTCGGAGCCCACGATCGCGCGGATCTGAGCGATCGTGACGCCGCTCACGACCGAGATCAGCTCGTGACGGTCCGGGCGCAGCTCGCTCCGGATCTCGCGCAGCAATCCGTCGATCTGCCGCGGCTCGACGGCGACGAGGATGACTCCCGCCTCCCGAACGGACTCCGGATTTCCGGCGATCCCGTACCCGCGTCCGCGAAAGCTCTCGAGCAGATCCGCGCGTCGCCGGCTCAGGAGGATGTCCGTCGGGGACAGCCGGCGAGCCTCGACGAGCCCTTCGGCGATCGCCGAGCCGATGTTTCCAGCTCCGAGTATGGCCAGCTTGATCGACGACACGTCTCCTCCTCGCGTGTACCTGGGTGGGGAAGCCGCTTTCAAAACGGGAACTGTAATCGATCCAGGGGACGGGGAGAAACGCGGGCGGGCGCCCGCCGGGGCGCTACGGAATGGAGGCCGGTTTCGAGGTTGTCCGGGCGGCTCGGAGCCATTGGACGTAGGCCCACAACGCCTGGACGTCTCCCGGCTCGAGGTGATCGCGGTAGGCGGGCATCTTCAGCGGCGCGCGTTTCAGGAAGAACTGCGCCACCGGATTCGTGCGGAACCGCTGCCCGACGCCTTCTTCGACCCACTCGCGGAACTCCCCTTCACCGGAAACCAGCTCGAGGAAGTCCGGACCGTCCCACGGCGGCACGTAACCCTTCAGGGACCCGGGGTTGGGCCGAGCCAGGCGGCCGCCCGCGCCGTGACAGCCGAAGCAGCCGAGCGCCTCGGCGCGCTCGCGCCCGTGGAGCGCGAGGGAGTCCTCGGGAGCGTGCATCTCGCCGACGGTCATGACGAACGCCACGAGATCCTCGATCTCGCGCTCGGAGAGCCGCCTCCCGTATGCCGGCATCCGTACCGCTCCCTTCGCGCGCTCCGCTCTCCACGCGGGATCCTCGCGCCGCGCGCGCGGAGCGCCGTCGCGAATCCATTCGCGCACGTCCTGCTCGGACTCGGCGTACATCATCAACGTCCCTTCGAAGTTCGGCACCGCGCCTTCCTCGCGCCCTGGATTCCCCGAGCCGCGGAGCCCCTCGGGTCCATGGCAGCCAAAGCATCCGTTCGACTCCGCGAGGCGCCGGCCGCGCTCGGCGGCCGTCAGGTTCGGACGGAAGATCCAGTAGGCGGCGGCGAGGAAGGTGAGGACGAGGAGGGTTGCGGCGATCAGGAGGAGCCGCAATCGCGAGGCGCGGGACGGCGCGCGGGGGGTCGAGCCGCTCTCCCCGCGCGCCATCAGCTCAGGGGTTCGCCTTCGCGGGAGGACGGCGCGCGGAGGCGACCTCGATCGACTTCATGCCGTTCCGCGCCATCAGGGTTCCGGTGATCTCGACGTCGAGGCCGGCCCAATCTTGCACCTTCTTGTACGCCTCCGTCTTGGAATGCGGAGGCACCACCAGGTAGAGATCGCCGGCCGCGGTCAGGAGCCCCATGGGCATCCCTTTCCGGATGCAGAGCTGCGCGCACTGCAGGTGCTTCGCGCCGCGCTCTCCCTGCCCCAGGTAACAGCCGGTGTCCACGATCTCACCGGTGAGGGTGGTTTGCTTGGCTTTCGCCGCCGTACCCGCGGCCTTGGCCCCCGGGGCGGCCGCGTGGTCCTCGTGAGCCAGGGTCACGCCGCTCCCCGCGAGGAGCAGCAGGCCGCTCAGCATGGAGACGAGTCGTCGTTTCATGGGTGGCACCTCCTCAGTAACCGTTAGTACCCGTTCAACACCGAACGTTACGGTGGAGGTCCACACGCGTTCGTGACCTCGGTCACACAGGAGGTCGCCTCCACGTCGACAGGAGCGAGCGACAGGTTCAGCTCCTCGTCCGAGAGCACCGCGCGCCGGTTCAGGATCTGGGACGTGTCGTGCTCGAAGAAGAGATGGGTGATCTGGTCGATTCCGACCTCGATCTGCTTCCGGAGCCCGACCATCTTCACGAGATACGCGCCTGCCCAGAGGAGCCACGCGAGCTTCCCGGACATCGGAATGCCGAAGAGCTCCAGCACGGAGCTGTGCTTCCCGAGCGAGATGATGTACCCCGCGTCCTTCCAGTCGAACCGCGGCATGGTCTTGCCCTCGGCCTCCCGCACGAGCTTCTTCCCGACATAGCTCCCCATCGCGATGCCGGTCTGGGAGAGCGCCGGTTGCATGGTGCCGTCGGGCTTGATCGAAGCGGCGCAGTCCCCGAGCACGTAGAGATCCTCCACCGGCGTGCCGTCCGGCCGGAGCGCCCTCAGATGCTCGTCCACGCGGACGCGCCCGTCCTTGTGCTTCCGGAGCGGCAGCTCGGCCACGACCGGCGGCGGCGTGACCCCTGCCGTCCAGAGAAGGGTGAACCCGTAGAACGAGCGTCCGTCCGCGAGGCGCACGCACTTGGGATCGACGCGTGAGGCGCGAGCGTTCAACTCGATCCGGACGCCACGCTTCTCGAGGAAGCGGTGCACGTAGACGGAGTGCTCCGGGCGCGCGTTCGGCACGATCCGGTCGCCGCCCTCGAGCACGGTGACGGAGATGTCCCCGGCGCGAAGGTTGGGGTAGCGGGGCAGGAGCGTCTCACGGGCCATCTCCGAAAGCTCCGCGGCGACCTCGACCCCGGTCACGCCGCCGCCCACGACCACGACGGAGAGGAGCCGCCGCCGCTGCTCCTCGCTCACGGCCTGCTCCGCCATCTCGAACAGCTCGACGAACCGAGCGCGAAGCGTCATCGCGTCCACGATGGTCTTGAACGCGTACGTGTTCTCCCGGGCGCCGGGAACGGCGTAGTAGTTCGTCACGCTGCCGAGGGAGATGACGAGCGTGTCGTATCGCTCGACCAGGTTGTTGTGGAGATGCACCTCGCGCTGCTCGAGGTCGATCCGGGTCGCCTTGTTCTTCTGGAACCGGACCCGCCGGTGAATCGAGACCTCGCGCAGCGGGTAGACGATGTGCCGCGTCTCCACCGCGCCGACCGCGACCGCGGGGAGCAGCGGGTTGAACTGGAAGAAGTTCTCCTTGTCGATGAGGAGCGTGTCCCAGTACTCGCGCGCGCGCCTCGACCGGCCGATCGACCGCACCACGTCGAGCCCGGCGAATCCGCCGCCCAGCACGAGAAGACGCTTTCGCTTCATCGGTTGAGCATATCATTGGAGCATGACGGAACACCGGGCGACCGATCCGCGAGGAGCTGGCGTCCGCTCGCGGATCGCGGCAGCGTTCCGCGCGGCGGGCATCGCCGCGCTCGCGTTCGCGCTCGCGTCGGCCTGCGAGGTCACGCGGACGGGAGCGCCGAAATCGAGCAGCGACGCTCCCGCCGAGTCGCTGCTCGAGCGCACCGCCTGGGTGACCGTGAAGCGGCTCTGGTTCCAGCGCGACGGTGGCATTCGCGCCCGAGCCACGCTCCGGATCCCGCGCGGCGCCAAGCCACGCTCCCTCGCGTGCGTCGTGATCGCCGGGGGACACGAGCACGGCTGGATGACCGCGGAGTACCTGCACGCCGGACCGGGCGTCGCTCTGCTCTCGGTCGACTATCCGTACGAGGGTCCGCGCCGCTCGATCTCGCGCGATCAGATCGACGACGTCGTCCCCAAGGTGTGGCGCGCCACGCGGGACATGGCGCCGCTGCTTCGCGACGCGGGAGACTACGTGGCGGGCCTGCGCGAGATCGACTCGACGCGGATCGTGATCGTGGGGGCCTCACTGGGCGTGCCGTTCGTCCTGAAGGCGGCCGCGGAGGATCCCAGGTTTTCCGGGGTCGCGGTCCTCTACGGGGCAGCCGATCTCGGCGCGTGGGCGGAGCGGAACATCAAGGGGATCCCCGGCTGGACCCGACCGCTCGTCCGCGGCGCGACGCGGGCGGTCTTCCACGATCTCGAGCCCGAGCGCCTCATTCCGAAGATCAGCCCGCGCCCGGTGCTCATCGTGAGCGGCCGGAAGGACGAGATGATTCCCGAGGATCTCGCGCAGCGGCTCTTCGACGCGGCGAAGGAGCCCAAGGAGCAGGTCTGGCTCGACACGCGCCACATGAACCCAGGCGACACGGACCTGACGTGGAGGCTCATGCGGATCGCGTTCGACTGGGCGAAGCGGCACGGCTTCGTGGCGGTGGCGACGCGACGATAGCTCCGCGGGAGCGACCCCACGAGAATGACTCGTCTGGAACGACTCCGCCATTGTCCCCGCCGCGCGATCGGATTATGTTCTCGCGCACATGACGACGGAACCGCAGACCGAGCTGCGTCCTCCGGACCCTCGCCCCTTCGCCGAGGAGCACTCCGTACCGCCGCCTCCCCCGCGCCGGAGCTGGGCCTGGATCGGGATCGCGGGGTGGGTGGCGGCCGCGACCCTGACGGTGGCGGTCGGCACCTTCTGGGAAACGATCGTGCGTCTCCGCCAGGAGATCGCGATCCGTGACGAGCGCCTGACCGAGCTCGCGGCTCGCGCCGGCAAGGATCAGCGATGGCTCGCCATGGTGAGCACGCCCGGAGTGCGGTTCGCGGACATGCGGCCCGAGGCGCCCGGGACCTCGTCGCTCCAGGGCAGGGTCGTGTACGACCCTGCATCCCACCGAGCCCTCGTGGTCTTCCAGGGAGTGTTTCCGCCGCGCGGGCAGGCGTATCAGCTCTGGGCCGTCCGCGGCGGCGTTCCCATGGACGCGGGCGTGCTCCAGCCGGACTCCACGGGGTTCGCGATCGTCCGTCTCGAGAACATGGGGACGCCCGGCATCACGGAAGGATTCGCGGTGTCGGTCGAGCCGAGGGGCGGATCGCCGGACCGCGGCGCTCCCACGGGCCCCACGATCCTCCAGGGCTCGCTCGGCGGCTGACGCCGGCTACCGAGCGAACGCCGCGCGAAGCGCCGGCTCGAGCCGGGGCTCGCGGAACTCGAATCCGCTCTCGACGAGCCGGGCCGGCATCACGCGCTGGCTCGCGAGCAGCGTCTCCTCCGCCAGCTCTCCGAGGAGAAGGCGCGCGACGGCCGCCGGAAGGGGAACCGGCGTGGGACGCCGGAGCACGCGGCCGAGAGCCTTCGTGAGATCGGCGTTCGTGACGGGCTCGGGCGAGGTCACGTTGACCGGTCCGCGAAGCTCCTCGTGCTCGATCGCGTGGAGGACCGCCCGGACCGCGTCGCCGCTCGAGACCCAGCTCATCCACTGGTTTCCGCTTCCGATCCGTCCTCCCAGACCGAGCTGAAACGGCTTCTTCATCGCCGCGAAGGCGCCGCCCGCGGCGCTCAGGACGATCCCGAAACGCGCCGTCACGACTCGAACGCCTGCCTGTGAGGCGGGATCGGTCGCGGACTCCCAGGCCCGGCACACGCCGGCCAGGAAGCCGGACCCATGGGCGGAGCGCTCGTCGAGAAGCTCGTCCCCGCGACTACCGTAGTAGCCCGTCGCGGAGGCCGCGAGGAGCACGCGCGGTCCCCGCGAGGTCTCGGCGATCGCGCGGGCGAGGAGCGCGGCGGAGCGCGTGCGGCTCTGGAGCACGCGGCGCTTGTGCGCCTCGTTGAAGGGCCAGCGCGCGATCGTGGCACCCGCGAGATTCACCGCGGCATCCACGTCCTCGAGCGCCGCCGCGTCGATTCGCCCCGCGTCCGGATCCCAGGCGACCTCGGATGCGTCTCGGGCCGGGCGGCCCCGCACGAGCCGGAGCACCTGATGTCCTTCGTCTCGGAGAAGGCGCGACAGCGACGTCCCGATCAGCCCGCTCGCGCCTCCCACGATCACCTTCATGCCTCGATTGTACCGAAGCCGTGCCCCTGCTAGGGTCGCGCCGCGATGAGCGCGAGGCCCCTCACCGAGTGGATCCGGACGGTTCCGGACTGGCCGCAGCCGGGAGTCCTCTTCCGGGATCTGACGCCGCTCTGGGCGGACGGCGCGGCGTGGAAGCGCGCCGTGGCCGCGCTCGCGAAGCCGTTCGACGCGAAGCCGCCGGATCTCGTGCTCGGGATCGAGGCGCGCGGATTCCTGGTGGCCGCGGCGCTCGCCGCGCGGTGGGGCGTGGGGATCGTGCTCGCGCGGAAGCCGGGGAAGCTCCCGGGCGCGTCCTTCCGGGAGTCCTACGCGCTCGAGTACGGCTCGGCGACGCTCGAATCGCACCGCGACATCCTGCATCCGGGATCGCGAATCCTGATCACGGACGACGTGATCGCGACCGGCGGCACGGCGCAGGCGTCGCTCTTCCTCGTGCGCGCGCTGGGATGCGTGCCGGCCGGGTTCGCGTTCCTGGTGGAGATCGCGACGCTGGAGGGGCGCCGGCGCCTCGAGGGTTCCGTTCCCGTGCACAGCGTCATCGTGTACGGGAAGGACGGCGGCACGACGGTCCGGGAGTAGCCGCCGGCCGCTTCGCGGCGGGACTGTCGCCCCCCCTGCCGCTGCCGGCGCCGCGTTCGCCGCGCGTTCAGCCTCGCGGCTTGAAGGCCCTCACCTTCATCGAGCGGATCGAATCCCGGACGCACGCGGGGTCGGTTCCCGCGAGAAGGCTCCCCGGTGCGCCGTACGTCTTCTGCTCCAGCACCTCCACCCGCTCGAATCCCGCTTCGCGGATGAGGCGCAGGTACTCTTCCTTGAGCGACGCCCCCGCCACGCAGCCCGCGTACGCTTCCACGGACTTCTGGATCGCCTCCGGCAGCTCGCGCGACAGGACGATGTCGCTCACCACGAGTCGCCCGCCCGGGCGCAGCACGCGGAGCGCTTCCCGGAACACGGAGGCCTTGTCGGGGGAGAGATTGATCACGCAATTCGAGATGATGAGATCCACGGTGGAGTCCGCGACGGGGAGCCGTTCGATCTCGCCCAGGCGGAACTCCACGTTCGTGAAGCCGCCATCCGCCGCGTTCTGCCGCGCGCGGGAGATCATGGAGGCCGTCATGTCGACGCCGATCGCGCGTCCCTCGGGACCGACCTCGCGCGACGCGAGAAAGACGTCGATTCCGGCGCCGGAGCCGAGGTCGAGGACGGTCTCGCCGGGCTTCACTTCCGCGTGGCCGAGCGGGTTCCCGCAGCCCAGTCCGTAGTTGGAGCCCTTCGGGATCGCCTGGATCTGGTCCTCGGTGTATCCGAGCGCCCGCGTGTCGCCGCAGTCGCCGCAGCCGCAGCCGCCCGAGTCCTCGCCGCAACAGCCCTTCGATCCCTCGACGATGCTCCCGTACTTCTCGCGAACGAGGTCCCGGATGTCTCCGCTCGGTGTGGCGTGGGTGCTCTTCTCGGTGGTGGTCGTCACGTCCTGCTCCTTTCCTCGATGAGCGCGCCGAAGAGCGCGCTGAATTTGCGGACGGTCTCGGGCTCCGCGCAGTAGCACACGCGAGGGCCGTCGATCGATCCCTGGATCCATCCGGCTTCCTTCAAGACCTTGAGGTGCTGCGACACGGTCGCCTGCGCGAGGGGAAGCCGGTCCACGATGTCGCCGCAGATGCAGTTGCCGCGCGTGAGGAGGAGGCGCAGGATGGCCACCCGCGCGGGGTGGCCGAGCGCCTTGGCCAGCCGCGCCAGGTCCCCCTCCTCGCGGGACAGACCCCGCGGAGGCTGGGGCCTCAGCGGGATTCGGATCGGCGTTCTCGATGGGGTCAACGGCCTCCTCCTCGGTTCATCGTATATCGTAAATATACGATAAAGACTCACCAGCGTCAAGGGGGATTCCGGGAAAATGCTACTGTTCCCCCATGGGATCGACGGCACGCGCATCGGAAGAGGTCGCCGAGGACTACCGCGCGTTTCGCGCGGGGAAAGCGGCGGTGCGTCTGGAGTCTTGGGTGGTTCTTCAGCTTACGGGCCCTGACACGGCGTCGTTCCTTCAGGGCCTCGCCTCGCAGGACCTCGCCCCCGGCTCGTCGAAACGCTCCTACTTCCTGACGGAGAAGGGCCGCCCGCTCGCGCTCGCGTGGGTCCACGTCGTCGAGGACGGCGCCTCCGCCTGGGTCGTCGCCGACGATGGCGCGAAGGAGACGCTCCTTCCACACTTCGAGCGATTCCGGGTCATGGAGGACGTCGACTTCCAGGACGTGAGCGGGAAGTGCACGGTGCTCGGCGTGGCGAGCGGCTCCGGCGCGCATGGAGTCGCTCCTGACCGAGCCGGGGTGATCCGGATCCTCGCGGAGCCACTCTCGGTCCTTCTGGTCCCGTCGAGTGAAGACTGCACGTTCCCGACGGTCGATCCGGCAGTCTTCGAGCCCTGGCGCCTGGCGGTGGGGCTCGCGCGGACCGGCGTCGACTTCGATGTTTCGAGGATCGCGACCGAGCTCGCGGACCCCGGCGCGGTTTCACTCACGAAGGGCTGCTATGTGGGCCAGGAGGTCGTCGCCCGGACCTCGAACAGGGGTCAGGTGAGACGCCGCCTCGTCGGGCTCCGATTCGACGGGGCCACCCCGCTTCCGCCACAAGCCGCTATAAAATCATCAGATGCAGTCGTCGGCCACGTGACGAGCTCGGCGATCGTCCCCGGGACCACGCAGGGCGTCGGGCTGGCATATGTCTCGAGCGAAGCCCTTTCCCTCGGGTCCGATCTCGTTACCCTGCAAGGAGACACGACGATCGCACTCCGGATCGCACCGGAGGCGCACCTTCCGAGTTGACTTAAGCTACGAAATTCGATATACTTCCGTCTTCTGCTGGTAAAAAATCTCCCACCGTTTCATGCGGTGACGTTCCGTCGCCCTTGGACGACGGACGCGCTGTCGCACATCACTCGGAGCAACGAGTCCTTGCGGGACTCGCTAAGAGGGGGTGATTCGCCGACAGGAACGAGATCCACGCAGTCCTCTTCCTTGCCTCACCTCACGCGGCGCGGAGGGCACCACGCACGCCACCGCACGCCGCCACGACCCACCGTAGGAGAAACAGGCGATGAATCGCGCTCATTGGGCTGCAACCGCATTCGCCGGGATCGCGCTTCTCGGCGCCAGCCTGGCCGGCGCCACCACGGTGCAGAAGTTCACCGTCAGGGACCTGGCCAAGTTGTCCGAGTCGATCGTGCTCGCGCGAGTGGTAGACGAAACCGCCCGCATGGATGAAGGCAGCAAGGAGATCTACACGTACGTCACCCTGCGCGTGATCGAGGGCGTGAAGGGCTCCAAGCGCAGCGACAACGCCAAGAACAAGAGCGGAGAAGAGACCATCACGATCCGCCAGCTCGGCGGCGCCTACGGCAAGTACATCTCGGTCGTGCCTGGCATGCCCACCTTCCGCAAGGGGGAAGAGGTGGTCGTGTTCCTGAGCCAGAAGGACCGGGCGGGCTATCCGTGGGTGATGGGCCTCCAGCAGGGCAAGTACAGCGTCACGACGGACGACAACGGCTTCAAGCAGGTCCGGAACGACATGGACGGCCTCACGGTCGTGGAAGAGAACGGGCTCAAGACCGAGGTCAAGGGCACCACGACCCAGCCTCTCGCTTCGTTCCTCGACGGCATCAAGACGCAGCTCGATCTCGACGGCAAGGTCAGGATCGACGACGCCAACCCGACCAAGTAAACGGAGGACGCGACATCATGAATCGCAATCGAATTCGCTTCGCGCTCGCCGTGATCCTGTGCGGGGCCTTGGCGTTCAGCCTCGCTAGTCCGGCATCCGCATTCGTTGTCATCGCGCGCCAGGCGACGCCGACGAGCCCCGTCGTGCAGGCGCACTGGTTCCCGTCCGAGCTTCCTCTGGAGAGCATCATCAATCCGGCGAACAACGACAAACCCTCCGCGACCGCACTCGCCACCGTTCTGGCGTCGGGCGAGGTGTGGGAGGACATTTCGACCTCGTTCTTCACCTACGGCGGCACCGAGTACACCGGCGCCCCGGGTGAGCTGGCGCCGGCCCTCGCGTTCGACGGGCAGAACAGCGTCTTCTTCGACGGCCCGGGCACGAACTTCCCCACGGCCGGTGTGATCGCGTTCGTGCGCTCGATCATCGACGCTTCGGACGGACACACGCTCGACGCGGACATGGTCTTCAACGATCGTGACTTCTGGTGGTCGGTCACCTCGCCCGGTCTGGAGCCGGCTCCCGCCGGACAGAGCTCGGTCGATCTCCAGTCGGTCGCGACCCACGAGTACGGCCACTACTTCAGCCTGGATCACACCAGCGTGCTCGGCTGCACGATGATCCCGTTCATCCAGAACAACACGACCCAGCGCACGCTGGAGCTGGACGACCGG
>DASTBC010000097.1 GCA_035712245.1 Candidatus Eisenbacteria bacterium | reverse complement strand
GCACGCCATGGTCCTCGGCGGAGATGCGCTGCAGGATGCCGGTGACATCGAGCGTGTCGAGATCGAGCGTGCGCGGATTGCGCTGCTCGGTGGCGAGGCGGGCGAATTCGTCGAAGCGGGCGCGATCGTCCATGCGTCGGGCATCTTCCGTGGTGTGCGTCATCCGTGACCGGCCGAGGATGCCACGGAGAAAGCCCGCGACGCAATGCGGGAGCGCGGAGAATCAGGGAGCGGGCACCGCCGAGAATGCCCAGTAGACGACCTGCGGCTGACGACGCATGGTGATGGGGCTCACCTTCAACTTCCACGAGCCCCTGGCGACTCCAGTCCACTCGGCGATCTCGAAGACCCCGACGCGGCTCTCGGCGTCGACCTTCAGGCCCCCTGGACCGCGAAGCTGAAAGTCGATGTCGTTGTGTCCGTCTATCGGCATGTTTCCTGAGAACGCCGGCCCCTCCGGCCACCAAATCACGGCACGCACTTTCATGTTCCCCGTGTCCGTGATTTCGGCCGGGATCTCGACGAACTCGACGTTGTTTGAGATCCAGACCTTGCCCCACCAGCTCTTACCTGTCTCGGGAAGCTCGATCATCCCTGCGCCCGCGCTGCTCGTGGCGTCGAAGGGGCTGGACTTGTCTCCCGACAGCAGGAGGTGGGCATACACCTGGCCCGGGTCCATGCCGCTGTTGCCGACAATCATCCAGTCGCGTAGCAGCCCCGCGGCTCCCGCGGCATAGGGTGTGGCCCCGCTGGTGCCTCCGAAGTACTGCGTCCGATCGTCGCCACCATTGCTCGCCGTTTCCGTATAGGTAGGGGCTTTCAGATCCGGCTTCACGCGCTCATCGATGGTCAGCCCCCACGCATAGGGCAGATCGATCTCGCCCTGGAAGTAGTAGGCACCGACTCCGATCGCTCGGCGGCTTCGCGCAGGCTCTCCGGATCCCCAATAGGCGTAGTTCCCGTTGGCGGCGATCACCATGGCGCCTGCCTGGTACGCGTGGCCGGCCGCTGCTGATACGTCGGCGATGTCCGTGGCAGTGTTGTCCTGCATCTCGGCGACGATCACCTGGTTCAAGCGGGCGATCGCGTGCTCGAAACCCTTGACGGAAGCCCCGACACGCACCTTGTTGTCGGAACCATAGACGGTGAAGCAGTCGAGCGAGGCCGTCGTGACTCCTTTGAGCTTGTCCCCGAGGTTTGCGTTCCCGACCAAGATCGCCGCCGAGCTCGTGCCGTGGCCGCTCACGTCCATGTCGCCTCCCGCGTCGGGTGGACATGGACCCGTGTAGGTCATGCAGCTCGAGGTGTTCGGGTAGGGCGTGGCGCAGCCGCCGGTCTCACAATTCGCCACGAGACAGAGCGTCGAGCTGCACAGCATCGTGTGACTGGTCCGGACACCGGTGTCCAGCAGCGCGATCCACCCGCCGCGGAGCCCCAGATCGGAGTAGTGCTTGGTTCCGATGCTCTCGCGCGCGGCAAGGGGGTCGTTGTAGTCATTGGCGTCATGATGCGGAGGCCCGTCTCCGACGTTGGGACGTATGTAGAGCACGCTCGACTGTCGCGAGAGGCTGTCAACCCGTCCCAGCGGCATCCGGACCACCGCGCCCTGCATGATCCAATACGTCTGAACGATCTGAGCCTGATGGGCCGCCAGCACAAGAGAATCGACATCGTACTGCGCCTGCCGGTGAACCATGAGCGATTCGATCAAGGCCTTCGCTTGGTTCACACGCTGCTCGTTGACCGGATCGTTTCGCGGCCGGGTCACGTCGGCCTTGGGAAACCGCGGGATCAGCACCGTGTCGCGGAAGGAGACGAATAACTCCTCGACATCGGTCGCCGAACGCGTCCCCATCCACTGCCGAAGCTGTGGGTGGATCTTGTCCATGAGCGGCATGGCCCTCGGTACGACGCGAGGCACGAGGAAGAACAGCCGAGCACGGTATGCGGATGCGGTCAGGTTCCTGGTGACTCTGCCCGCCGGGCTCGCCGTCGCGTGAGGCGCTGAGTAGATGACGTCGAATGGGTCTTCACCCGCTCTCTGCGCAGGCGGATTGAGCGGCGCGCAGCCGAAAACCGTGAAAGCAGCCATAGTCACGGCCACACCTGGCCAGACCCTGACACCGTCGTCCGCGTTCACGGTCCTTCCCTCCAAACGGAACTTCATCCACTTGGACCCCTGCGGCCGCTCTGGGTTGAGTCGGCTCAAGGCTGTCCGCTGATGGCGGGCTCCTCGGGGCCCGTGACCGGCGGAGTCAGGGGCGGGTCGACTTCGTAAGGGAAGGGTCTTCCGCCACTCGTGAACTTGGCGGGATCGAGGGTGTACCAGGCCGTTTTCGCAGCCGGGGCCACGGAGATGTCCCCGCTGGTTTCCAGGAAGGGCCAATCGACCGAGAAGTGGATCTTTCGTGTGACCGTTGTTTCATTGGACCACCGGATGTGATTGTTGTCCGCGGACGCGCTCATCTCGGGCTTCTCGGGTTCGGTGCCGTCCTGCTCAGTGAGCCTGACGGTGAATCCGGATTCGCCGGAGGGTGTGGCTGTCGAGGGACTCGGAGAGGAATCCGAGCTGGGCGAGGGCGTAGGGCCAGGGCAACCGGCGGCAAGCAGAGCAAGGACCAGAACGCTCAACAGAATGGTCGAGTGTCGAAGCCAGGCATGTTTCATCGACGGCCTCCAAGGTTCTTCAACCGCTCGTTTCCGCCTAGTTGTTGATCCCCACGAGTTGCCTGAACTCTGGGTCGTCGCGAAGAGGCGAGAATTCGCGACTTCGTGTGAGCTCGCCCTTACCGTAACCGGCTTCCACCGCCTTCTGAAGCCATTCAAGACAACGCTTCCGGTCGCCGAGCCGGAAATACACATGACCTGCCCGAACCATGCTCGACGGGTCCCCCGGTGCCAGGTCCAGAGCGCGGCGAATCATCCGCTCTGCCTCGGGCAGACTTCCTCGTTCCGCGAGCCACGCGGCAAGTCTTCCCCAGCCATCGGCGAAGGAAGGGTTGCGATCGAGCCGCTCCCGCATCAGAGTGATGGCGCGATCGAGAGCTTCCCCCGCTGCAACTTCATGACCACCGATCCAGCGGCACGCGGTCCCGAGGTTGCCCCATGCGATCGGATCAGCAGGATTCAGCTCGGTGGCCTTGGTCAGCGCGGTGATGCACTCCTCGTTCTTGCCGACGTGGTAGAGCGCTGTTCCGAGGTTCGCGTACGCGAGATGATAGGGATGAACGGAGATGGACCGACGATAGGCTTCGATGGCCTCGTCGAATCGATCCAATCGATACAGTGCATTTCCGAGATTCAGGTGTCCAAGCGCATTGTCCGGCGTGAGCTGCGTGACCCGCGAGAACGCGTCGACCGCCTCGAGATTCGCGCCAGAAACAAAATGAATCCAGCCGAGCATGCTGTGAGTTCGCCAGTCTTCCGGGCTCGCTGCCACGGCGGATTCCGCCGCCCGGAGCGCTTTCTCCTTCGCCCCGGATCCCAGATGGGCAAGCGCTGCGCCAAGGGTCGCCTCGATCCAGCCGCGCTGGTGCTCGCGCACGATGCTGAATTTCGAAAGCGCGTCGGGATAGCGGCCGCCCGCCGAAGAGAGCAGACCGACCGCCAGGTGAACCTCCGGCTCGTCGGGTCCGAGCTCGATTGCGCGAGCGCAAGCGGTGGCCGCCCGACTCTCCCAAAGTCGCACATGGGTAAGGTCCATCTTGTGCAGAAAGGCCCGAGTCAAAGCGGCGTGATAGATCGCGACATCCCCTTCGGTCGAGATCAGCTGCTCGAGCAATCGAATCGCGCCATCGAGCGAGGCTTCGTTGTCGTATCGCCGCAGATAACCCAGAGCCTGGGCATAGCGCTCGTCGGCCGCCGGGTCTGGAGGCCGCGAGGCTGCACGACGCTCGGCTGGAGTCGCCGGCAGCCCAAGGCTCGAGGTGACGCTGGCGACAACCTCATCCTCGAGGTCGAATGGATTGGCGATCGATCCGTCGACGACGCCTCCACCCCACCGTGTCCCTCGCGATGGGTCGATGACGGCGTACGTCACGCGAAGCCGCGACCCGGCGCGCTCGAGCTTGCCCTGCAGCAATGCGTTGGCTCCGAGCTCGTCAGCCACCTTCTTGAAGTCGTAGTCCCCCGTCGCGGGTGTCGAGGGCGAGCCGTGGACGAGATGGATCTCCGATCGCTTCGCCAGCGCGCATCCGAGCGTCTCGGTCAGCCGAGCCGCAAGGGCATCCAGAGGTGGATCTGCGTTCACGCCGCTCACGCGAAACGGCAAGACTGACAAGTAGAGCGGATGGGGCCGGGTATGGATCCCGTCCCTGTCCTTGGGCCGGTGCGGTGGAGAGCGGCGTTTCGGAGGGTCGGCGCTGCCGGCTCCCTGTCCGGCCAGGCGAAGCTGCGTGATCAGCTGATCCACTGTCTGGAATCGCATCTCGGGGTCGCGCGTGATCGCCCGAAGCATCACGCACTCGAGATCTTCGGACACGTCCTCACGTCGCTCACGTGGCGGGACGGGCTCGCCGTGAAGCGCTCCAAAGGCACTCGCCGCGGGATGTTCCCCAGGATGCGGATGAGACCCGGTGAGCGCTTCGTAGAGCACCACGCCCAGGCTGTACACGTCGGCGCGCACATCGGCGTCCTTACCGAGCAGGACCTCAGGCGCCATGTAGGGAAACGTCCCCGGCATCGCTCCTGAGCTGCTGATGCGCGACTCCCAGTTGGCGAGGGCGAGGCCGAAGTCGAGCACGAAGACCCGGCCTTCGCGGCCGATCATGACGTTGCGGCATGAGATGTCGCGGTGCACGACTCCGCGCTGATGCGCTTGGGCCAGGACTTCGCCCACGGCGATCGCGATTCGGATCGCTTCCTCGATCGGAAGCAGGCTTCGGTCGATGCGCTCGGCGAGCGTCTCACCTTCGACCAGCCGCATCGCGATGTAGGCGATACCCTCGGACTCGCCGGAGTCGAACACGGCGACCGCGCCGGGATGGTCGAGGCTGGCGGCGGTGCGGGCCTCGTGGAGGAAACGGCGGCGAGCCTTGTCGTCGTTCGCCAGCTTCTCGTCGAGGATCTTGAGCGCGACCTCGCGACCGAGGAGCTCGTCGCGGGCTTTCCAAACCGTGGCCATCCCTCCCTGGCCAATCTTGGCCAGGACGAGGAAACGACCGATCTTGCGACCGACCACGGCGCAACTCTCCGAGATGGGAGGCTGCAGATGACGGTCGGCCTGAAGACCGAGAACGCGACGCCGCCCACGAACGGATCGGGGGTGAATTCCAGGGCA
>DASTBC010000096.1 GCA_035712245.1 Candidatus Eisenbacteria bacterium | reverse complement strand
CCGGATCACCATGGCCACGTCCAGCGCATGCAGGGCGTGCTCGAGGCGCTCGGCTGGGAGAAGGATCGCTTCGAGGTGATCGTCGCCCAGTGGGTGCGCCTCCTGCGCGGGGGTGAGGCCGTGAAGATGTCGAAGCGCGGCGGGGAGTTCATCACGCTCGAGGAGCTGATCGACGAGGTCGGCGTGGACGCGGCGCGGTTCTTCTTCCTGATGCGGCGCGCGGAGAGCCCGATGGACTTCGACATGGAGCTCGCGGTGCGCCGCACCGAAGAGAATCCCGTGTACTACGTCCAGTACGCGCACGCTCGCATCCATCACGTGCTCGAGTACGCGCGCGCCCAGGGCGTCGCCGATCCGGACCCGGGGACGGCGCGCCTCGATCTCCTGTCCGAGCCGGAGACGCTGACGCTCCTGCGCGGGCTCTCGGCGCTTCCGTCCCTCATCGTCGCGTCGGCGCGAAGCCGGGAGCCGCACCGGATCCCGGCCTATCTCAAGGACCTCGCCGCGCGATTCCATTCCTTCTACCACCAGCACCGCGTCGTCACGCAGGACGCGCCGCTCACGGCGGCGCGGCTCCTCCTGACGCGCGCGACCGGCATCGTCTTCCGCCGGGGACTCCATCTCTTGGGCGTGAGCGCGCCGGAGGCGATGTAACCCATGTCGATCGCGGTCGTCGGATCCATCGGGCTCGACACCATCCAGACTCCCGCGGGGCGCGTGCAGGAGGTCCTGGGCGGCTCCGCCGCGTACTTCGCGCTCGCGGCCCGGTACTTCCTTCCGGTCTCGGTGGTCGCCGTCGTGGGAGAGGACTTTCCCGTCGAGGCGCGGGCCATGCTCGACCACCCGGAGGTGGACCTGAGCGGTCTCGAGATGGCGGAGGGGAAGACCTTCCGATGGGAAGGGGTCTACAGCGACGACATGAACACCCGCGCCACGATCCGCACCGAGCTCAACGTCTTCGAGCGCTTCGAGCCCAAGCTTCCCGATCGCACCCGGTCGCTCCGGAACGTCTTCCTCGCGAACATCGATCCGGTGCTCCAGCGGAACGTCCTCGGGCAGCTTTCGCAGCCCAGGCTCGTGCTCGCGGACACGATGAACTACTGGATCCGGAACAAGCGGGACGAGCTCATGGAGACGCTGAAGCAGGTCCGCATCCTCATCATCAACGAGGAGGAGGCGCGCGAGATCAGCGGCGAAGCGCTGACGCACAAGGCCGCGCGCGCGATCCTCACGATGGGTCCCGAGACGGTGGTCGTGAAGCAGGGAGAGCACGGCGCGTTCCTCCAGAACGCGAGCGTGTTCTTCAGCTGCCCGGCGTTCCCCATCGAGACGGTGGTGGACCCGACCGGCGCGGGGGACACCTTCGCGGGCGGATTCGTCGGCGCGCTGGCCCGGATGGGGCGCGTGAACGACCACAACCTTCGCCGCGCGGTGGTGTACGGGTGCGTCCTCGCCTCCTTCACCGTCGAGGGCTTCGGGGTCACCGGCCTCGCGCGCGTCTCGCGGGAGGCCATCCTCCAGCGGGCGGAGTCCATCGCCGAGATGACGCGATTCAACCTGTCGGACACCGCGCGCATCCTCCGGTGAGCGGCGGGCGACGCGCGATGCGGCCGGCCGGGACCGCGCGATTCGACGGCGACGGACTCCCGACGCCCATCCGCGCCGCGCGCGGCTCGTCCCGGCGCGTGACGCGGGATCCGCGAAGCGTTTGGCCGAGTCGCGGCGCCGAGGCGTCCTGGCACGCGGATTGCCCTTGCCGCCCGTTCTCGAACCTTCGAACGCCACGTCCCGAGGACCCCGCGTGAGCCCCTCCAGCGCGCCGCGATTCCGAGCCTCCACGCTGCAGACGCCGTCCTGGGCGAGCCGCGCGGTCTGGCTCGTCGGTCCGTCCTTCTTCGCGGCGCTTCCGCTGCTCATCGCGATCTTCGGCGGTCCGGAGCTGAAGCAGCACCGGTGGGATCTCTGGGGGATCGCGGTGTGGGCGGGGCTCCTCCTCGCCGCGGAGGCCCTCCCGGTCCCGCTCCCGCGGGGCGGGACGATGACGGTCGCGTCGATCCTCGACATCGGGGCGATCCTCCTCTTCGGCCCCTGGATCGCGGGCGCGCTCGACCTCGTCACGACCATTCCCGCGCAGATGCTCCTCCTCCGGAACCGGCCCGGGGCGGCGGCGCTCAACGCGGGGCTCTACGCGTCCACGACGGTCGTCGCGGGATCGGCGTACCTGGCGTGCGGCGGCTCGCTCGGCCCGCCGCGCGTGCCGGCGGACTTCGTCGCGGCGATCCTGGCCGGCTCCCTCTACTACGCGCTCAACACCGGATGGGTGAGCCTCCTCCTCGGCGCTCGCGTGCGCGAGCCGGCGCTCGCCGTCTGGAGACAGCACTTCCGGGACGGACTCCTGCAGCACGGGCTCTCGGTGGGGTTCGGGCTCCTCTTCGCCACGGTGCGCGTCGCCGCGGGTATCCCAGGCGTCCTCCTCCTCGTGCTCCCGCTCCTCTTCGCGCGCTACGCGCTCCGGCTCTACGCCGAGCTGCGCCAGGATCTCGTGAGCTTCGTGCGCGCGCTGAGCACCGCGCTCGACGCCGTGGATCCGTACACGCACGAGCACTCGGTGCGCGTGGCCGAGTACTCGGTGCGCGTCGCGCGGCGGCTCGGCATGTCCGAGTCCGAGGTCGAGACGGTCCGGTACGCGGCGCTCGTCCACGACATCGGGAAGATCGCGCAGCGGCCCGACGTGATCCGCAAGCCGGATCTCCTCGACGACCAGGAGCGCCGCCTCATGATGCGGCACCCCGAGGCGGGCGCGCGCATCATCGGACAGATCCGCGCGCTCCGGGACGCGGCGCGCATGGTGCGCACGCACCACTGGCGCCCCGACGGACGCGGCTACCCTCCGGGGCTCGAGGACGCGGACGTGCCGCTCGGCGCGCGCGTGATCCACGTGTGCGACGCGTTCGACGCGATGGTCTCGGACCGGCCGTACCGGAAGGGCCTTCCCGTCGAACGCGCCCTGGCGGAGCTCCGCCGCCACTCGGGGACGCAGTTCGACCCCGAGCCGGTGGATGCGCTCGTGGCGCTCCACGAAGAGGGACGGCTCGAGGTGATCCATCCCGGCCCGGAGCGTGGCGTCCGCGCGAGCCGGAACGGGGAAGCGGCCGGCGCGGGCGAGTCCGGCGAGCCGGTGGAGGCGGGGGCGCGATGACCCGTTACGAGGAGGCCGGCGTCAACATCCGCAAGGGCGAGGAGGCGGTGGACCGGATTCGCGCGCTCTGCCGCTCCACGTTCGGTCCCGAGGTGGTCGGCGACGTGGGCGGGTTCGCGGGCGCGTTCCGCGTTCCCGGCGCGCCCGGGCAGGTGCTCCTCTCGAGCATCGATGGCGTCGGGACCAAGGTGAAGGTCGCGATCCTCTGCGACCGGCACGACACGGTCGGTTACGACCTCGTCTGCCACTCGGCGAACGACATCCTGGTGCACGGAGCGCGGCCGCTCTTCTTCCTCGACTACATCGCCATGGGCGTTCTCGTTCCCGAGCGCGTGGAGCAGCTCGTGTCGGGGCTCGCGCGCGGCTGCCGCGAGGTCGGTTGCGCGCTCGTCGGGGGCGAGACCGCCGAGATGCCCGGCATCTACCAGGAGGAGGACTACGATCTCGCGGGAGCGATCGTCGGAATCGCGGCCGAGTCGGAGATCCTGCACGGAGCCGCGATCCAGGCGGGCGACATCGTCCTGGGGCTTCCCAGCGTGGGGCTCCACACGAACGGCTACTCGCTCGCCCGCTCGATCCTCTTCGGCACCCTCGGGCTCGACGCGCGCGACGCGCTTCCCACCGGCGAGGGCACGGTGGGGGACGTGCTCCTCCGCCCGCACGTCTACTACGGCGCCGAGGTGCAGGCCGCGCGCGCCGCGGGCGAGGTGCGGGGCATGGCGCACATCACGGGGGGCGGGATCCCGGGGAATCTCGTGCGCACGCTCCCGGACGGGATGCGCGCGGAGATCCGGAAGGACGCGTGGCCCCTGCCCGCCCTGTTCCGGCTCCTCCGCGACTCGGGCGCGGTCCCCGACCAGGAGGCGCACGAGGTCTGGAACATGGGGATCGGGTTCGTGCTCGTCGTGAAGCGGGACGACGCTTCCGCGATCGAGGCCGCGATCCGTTCCGGCGGACACGGCGTGCATCGCATCGGAGAGATCGTGGCCGGAACGAGAGAGGTGCGGCTCCTGTAGCGCGGGCGGGACGAACCGGGGGAACCATGGGGCAGGGTGGGGACGCCGTCCCGCACGACGCGGGGCGGACGGGTCGAACCGCGACTTCGCTCGACGATCTCGCGCCGCGGGGCTTCGGCCCGTACGC
>DASTBC010000095.1 GCA_035712245.1 Candidatus Eisenbacteria bacterium | reverse complement strand
GCCGCGGCGGTGGCGCTCGGCGTGGTGCTTCGAGGGGGGAATCCGTGAGCGAGCCGCTGCGCGCCTCCGATCTCGCGCGAACCACGACGAGCTCGCTCCACCTCCAGGCGCTCCTCACGCCGGAGCGCATGCAGGGTCCGGGGTTCGCCTTCGCGATGCTCCCGGCGCTCCGACGCCTCTATCCCGACCGGGAGGCGCTCGCGAGCGCGATGACCCGCCACCTGGCCTACTTCGCCACGCATCCCGTGCTCGCCGGATTCGCCCTCGGGGCCGCGGTCCGGCTCGAGGAGCGCCGCGCCGCGGGGGAGCCGATCCCGGACGAGGAGATCGACGCGAGAAAGCGATCCCTCGCGAGTCCGCTCGCGGCGCTCGGGGATCCGCTCTTCTGGCTCACGCTTCGCCCGCTCGCCGGGCTCGTGGGCGTGCTCGCCATCCTCCTGTTCGAGCCTCCCGTGGCCAACGAGGTCGATCTTCGCGTCCTCGCGTGCCCGCTTCTCACCCTTTTGACGTACAATGCCGTCGCGTTGCCGTTCCGGATCGCCGGCGTGGCGCGCGGCTATGCCGACGCCGATCGTCCGGGCGCGCTGGTTCGCTCGCTGCGTCTCTCGGAGTGGCGCGTGGCGCTCGAGCGCGCGGGAGCGGTGGCCTTCGGCGCGCTGATCGCCCTCACCATGACGCTGCTCGACATCGGATCCGGAGGCTGGGGGGACCATTCCGGCGCGCGCGCGGCCGCGCTGGCTCCGCTCGTGCTCGGCGGGGTCGTCGGACTGGTCGGACTCTCGCGATGGCCGGGCCGCTGCGTCGAGACCGCGCTCGCCGCGCTCGCCGCGGCCGCGGTCCTGGCCGCGATTCTCTAGGAGCTCCCGAACGCATGGTCGAACGGAACGTCGTGATCCAGAACCGGCTCGGGCTGCACGCGCGCGCCTGTTCCGTGTTCGTGAAGGAGGCCGCGAAGTTCGCGTCCCACGTGGTCGTGGCGCGCGACGGCCTCGAGGTGAACGGGAAGAGCATCCTCGGAGTGATGATGCTCGCCGCGGAGCGGGGCGCGGAGCTCCTGCTCCGGACCGAAGGCGGCGACGAGGAGGCGGCGATGGAGGCGCTGGTGAAGGTCGTGAACGACAAATTCGGAGAGGAATGAACACGCTCACCGGCATCGCGGCCTCGCCCGGCATCGCGATCGGGCCCGTGCACGTCGTCGATCCCGAGGAGATCGAGGTCCTCGACGGTCCTGTCTCCCCGCGGGAAGTCCCCGCGGAGCAGGAGCGGTTCCGGGAAGCGATCCGGCAGAGCCTCGAGGAGGTCCGCGGCCTCCGCGAGAAGATCGCGCTCGAGACGGGCGAGGAGCACGCCAAGCTCCTCGATCCGCAGATCGACATCCTCGAGGATCCCGAGGCCACCGCGCAGACCCTCCGCGCCATCGAGCGCGACGGCAGGCCCGCGGCGTGGTGCTATCGCCGGATCCTCGGGGCGGTCACCGCGCAGCTCGAGGAGGCCGAAGGGGAGTACCTCCGCGACCGCGCGCTCGACGTCCGCGACGTGAAGCGCCGCGTGCTGGGTCACCTGGGCGGCGTGCGGTCCCACACGCTGAGCGACCTGCGCGTTCCCTCGCTCGTGGTGGCGTCGGACATCGCGCCGAGCGAGATGGCCCTGGTCTCCCGCGAGACGATCCTGGGCCTCGCGACCGATCTGGGCGGGCGCACCTCGCACACGGCGATCATGGCGCGCGCGCGAGGGATCCCCGCGGTGGTGGGGCTTCGCCAGGCGCTCGATGCGGCGCGCGAGGGCGCGATCGCGCTCGTCGACGGCACGCGGGGCGTCGCGGTCTTCGATCCCGAGCCGGAGGTGCTCGAGGAGCATCGCGTGCGCCAGCGGCGGTACGAGGAGATGCTCGCGAACCTAGCCGCGCTCAAGGACCTCCCCTGTGTCACGAAGGACGGCCTGGACATCCACCTCGGCGCGAATCTCGAGGTCCCGGAGGAGCTTCCTTCCGTCATCGAGCACGGCGCCGAGGGGATCGGGCTCTATCGCACCGAGTTCTTCTACCTGTCGCGCAACACGCTTCCGACCGAGGACTCCCAGTACCACGCGTACCGCACGATCGTGGAGGCGATGCGGCCGAAGCCGGTCATCGTCCGCACGCTCGACGTCGGCGGCGACAAGTTCGCCTCGTACCTGGGAACGCCGGTCGAGCGAAACCCGTTCCTCGGGATGCGCGGGCTCCGCTTCTCGCTCCAGCGCCAGGACATCTTCCGGACGCAGCTCCGCGCGATCTTCCGTGCTTCGGCCCACGGGAACCTCCGCGTCATGTTCCCGATGGTCGTGGGCCTCGAGGACTTCCGCCGCGCCCGCGAGATCGTGGACGAGATGCGCTGCGACCTCCGGCGCGAGGGCGTGCCGATCGCGGAGCACGTTCCGCTCGGGGTGATGATCGAGACTCCGGCCTCGGTCTTCGGGATCGACCTCCTCGTGCGCGAGGCCGACTTCCTGAGCATCGGGACCAACGACCTGATCCAGTACACGCTCGCCGTGGATCGCGGCAACGAGGAGACGGCTCCCATCTACGAGCCGCTCCATCCCGCCGTGCTGCGCGCGCTGCGCGCGGTGGTCGAGGCCGGCCGCGAGCACGGCAAGCCGGTGGGCGTGTGCGGCGAGATGGCGGGGGAGCCGCTCTACGCCGTGGTGCTCCTAGGCCTCGGGATCGTGGAGTTCAGCGTGAGCCCGTTCCTCGTGCCCGAGATCAAGACGATCCTGAACGAGTCGACCTGCGGCGAGGCGGCCGCGCTCGCGGCGGAATGCCTCGCGTGCTCCACGCCGGCCGAGGTGCGGTCCATCGTCACCGACTACATGAGCCGCCGGTTCCCGGGGCTCTTCATCGGATGAGCGCGCGCCGGCCGCGCCCCGCCGCGCGCGCGACGCGGGCGGAAGCGCCGCTCGACTCCGCGCGCCGCATGGCGCGGCTCGACCCGCAGGGAATGGGGGACCGGATCGAGGGCCTCGCGTCCCAGATCCGCGCGGGCGCCGCGATCGCGGAGCCGCTCCTCGATCGCGTGGCCGCACGCCGCCCCCGCCGTGCCGTCCTCTTCGGGATGGGCGGGTCGGCGATCGCCGGCGATCTGATCCGCTCCCTCGTCGATCGCGAGGGGACGGCCCCCGTTCACGTGGTCCGCCACTACGAGCCGCCGGAGTGGATCACGCCCGAGGACTTCCTGATCTTCTCCTCGTACTCCGGCGAGACCGAGGAGACGGTCACCGCCTACCGGACGCTCCGCCGGGTGGCCGCTCCCTCCTGCGTGATCTCGACCGGAGGGACGCTGGCCCGCCTTGCCGACGAGGACGGAGTCCCCCGGGCGGTGCTGCCGGGCGGGTTCCCGCCGCGGGCCGCTCTCGGGTACTCGGCCTCGACCCTCCTCCACCTCTGCTCCCACCTCCTCCTCGTCGGGGACGCGCCCGCGCGGCTCGACGCGGCGGTCCGGGGCCTGGAAGAGGTCGCTTCCGCGTGCGGGAGGCATGTGCTACAATCGCGCAACCCTGCCAAACAATTGGCATTACGTTTGGCCGGCCGCGCCGTGATCGTGCTCTCGAACGAGCGGACCCTCGGGCCCGTGGCACTTCGCTGGAAGGGGCAGCTCAACGAGAACGCGAAGCACCTGGCGTGGGCGTCGCCGCTTCCCGAGATGAACCACAACGAGGTGGATGGCTACGTCGCGCCCCGGAGCGTGGTGACCCAGGTCGCGGCGGTGCTCCTTCGCGATCCCGCGGATCACCCGCGCGTGGCCGCGCGCTTCGACTGGCTCGAGGCGTATCTGGCGCGGAAGCGGGTGCAGGTCGACACGGTCGAGGTCAGGGGGCAGGACGTGATGGCGAGACTCCTCTCGGGCGCGGCGATCGGCGATTGGGTGAGCTACTACCTGGCCCTGGCGCACGGGCACGATCCGAGCGCCCTGCCGGGCGTGGAGTCGTTGAAGCGAGCGATGAGCGGGTGAGGCCCGTCGCCGTCATCCCGGTGGCGGGGGCGGGAACCCGGCTTCGCCCGCACACGTACAGCACCCCGAAGGCGCTGCTCGAGGTGGCGGGAAAGCCGATGCTCGGCCACATCCTGGACGGGGTGGCCAAGGCGAACCCGGAGCGGGTGGTGCTCGTGATCGCGCCCGGCCCGCAGGGCGAGCGCATCCGGCAGTACGCCGAGAAGCGCGGCGGCCCGGTCGAGTTCGTGATCCAGGCGGAGCCCAAGGGTCTCGGGCACGCGGTGGCTCAGGCGCGGGATGCCGTCGGGACCGCGCCCGCCCTCATCGTGCTGGGGGACACGATCGCGATCGTGGACTTCGAGGGGCTCACGTCCGGGGGCTCGATGCTGGGCGTTCGCGAGGTGGAGGATCCGCGGCGCTTCGGCGTGGCCATCGTCCAGGACGGCCGCGTCACGTCGCTCGAGGAGAAGCCCGAGCGGCCGAAGTCGAACCTGGCGGTGGTGGGCGTCTACTACCTCGAGAACGCGCCGGTCCTCTTTCGCGCGCTCGAGGCGGTCGAACGCGAGGGGAAGCGGACGAAAGGGGAGATCCAGCTGACGGACGCGCTCCAGCGCATGATCGAGTGGGGGGAGACGCTCCATCCCTTTCCCGTGGACGCGTGGTACGACTGCGGGAAGACCGAGACCCTGCTCCAGACGAACCGCGAGCTCCTGGACCGGTTCGCGGAGCCGGTGTCGCGGCCGGGAGTCCTGCTCCTGCCTCCCGTCGCCGTCGACGAGAGCGCGGACGTTCTCCACTCCGTGATCGGCCCGCACGCGTCCATCGGGCCCGGCGCGCGCGTCCGGCGTTCCGTGATCCAGAATTCGATCATCAACCAGGGCGCCGTCGTCGAAGGCATTCTCCTCGACCGGTCGGTGGTCGGCGAGAACGCGTCGGTGCGGGGCGCCGCGCCACGTATCAACATCGGGGATTCCTCGGAGGTCGAGATCACATGACGCTGGAAGCAACACGCCCCATGCCCGCCTCGAGGCAGACGCCCGCGACGCGGCACTCGTTCCTGTTCACCTCGGAGTCGGTCACGGAAGGCCATCCGGACAAGGTCGCGGACCAGATCTCGGACGCGATCCTGGACGCGATCCTGGCGGAGGATCCGCTCGGACGCGTCGCCGCCGAGACCCTCGTGACCACGGGGCTCGCGTTCGTCTCCGGCGAGATCACGACGGCCGTGTACGTGGATATTCAGCGGGTCGTCCGCGACACGATCAAGGGAATCGGCTACACGGACCCCGTGAACGGGTTCGACTACGAGACCTGCGCCGTCCTCACCTCGATCGACGAGCAGTCCCGGGACATCGCCATGGGCGTTGACCGGAAGGGCGCCGGCGACCAGGGCCTCATGTTCGGCTACGCCGTGCGGGAGACCCCGGAGCTCATGCCGCTCCCGATCCAGCTCGCGCACCGCCTCACGAAGGCGCTCGCCGACGCCCGGCGGTCGGGGAAGTTCCCCGAGCTCCGGCCGGACGGGAAGTCGCAGGTCACGGTCGAGTACGAGGCCGGCGTTCCGAAGCGCATCGACACGGTGGTCCTCTCGACGCAGCACGTCGCGATGGGGGATGCCGAGTTCAAGAGCTTCCAGGAACGTCTCGTCCGCGATCTCATCATGCCGGTCCTTCCCCGGGAGCTGATCCACGGCGAGCCGACGTTCCACATCAATCCCACCGGCCGCTTCGTGATCGGCGGTCCGCGTGCCGACACGGGCCTCACGGGCCGGAAGATCATCGTGGACAGCTACGGCGGCTCCGCGCCGCACGGCGGGGGCGCCTTCAGCGGCAAGGATCCGTCGAAGGTGGACCGCTCGGCATGCTACGCCGCGCGCCACGTCGCGAAGAACGTCGTGGGCGCGGGCCTCGCGGACCGCTGCACGGTCCAGGTCGCCTACGCGATCGGCGTGGAGCAGCCCGTCTCCGTGATGGTGGACTCGCACGGGACCGGGAAGGTCGCGGACACGCGTCTCTCCGAGCTGGTCCGGAAGCACTTCGACCTGCGGCCCGACGCGATCATCGAATCCCTGGATCTCCGCAAGCCGATCTACAAGAAGACGGCCGCCTATGGACACTTCGGTCGCGAGAACGAGGGCTTCCGGTGGGAGCTCCTCGACCGCGTGGAGGAGTTGAAGCGTGACGCCTGAGATTGCCGTGGAAGCCATGAGCCCCGCCGGGCACGTTCGCGACCCCAAGCTCGCGGACGCGGGCGTGAACCGGATCGAGTGGGCCGAGCGCGAGATGCCCGTGCTCCGGCAGGTCCGGGCCCGGTTCGAGAAGGAGAAGCCCCTTCGGGGGAAGCGGATCGCCGCGTGCCTCCACGTGACGACCGAGACCGCGAATCTCATGCTGACGCTCCAGGCCGGCGGCGCCGAGATCGCGCTCTGCGCCTCGAACCCGCTCTCGACGCAGGACGACGTCGCGGCGGCGCTCGCGCACCGCTACAAGATCGCCACGTTCGCGATCAAGGGCGAGGACCCGGACACGTACTACAAGCACATCGACGCCGTGCTGGACGTGAAGCCCGAGTTCACCATGGACGACGGCTGCGACCTCGTCACGGTGCTCCACACGAAGCGCCCCGACCAGGCGAAGCAGGTGATCGCCGGAACCGAGGAGACCACGACCGGCGTGATCCGCCTGCGCAGCATGTCCAACGAGGGCGCGCTCCGCTTCCCGGTCCTCGCCGTGAACGACGCGAAGACGAAGCACTTCTTCGACAACCGCTACGGCACGGGCCAGAGCACCATCGACGGAATCCTGCGCGCCACGAACAAGCTCCTCGCGGGATCGCGGTTCGTCGTGCTCGGCTACGGCTGGTGCGGGCGCGGCATCGCGAGCCGCGCGCGCGGCATGGGCGCGCAGGTGCTGGTCACCGAGATCGATCCGCTCCCGGCGCTCGAGGCGGTGATGGACGGCTATGAGGTGACCACGGGGCACGAGGCCGCGAAGACGGGCGACGTGTTCGTGACCGTGACCGGGAACATCAACGTGCTCCGCATGGAGCACTTCCGCGCCATGAAGGACGGCGCGATCGTGGCGAACTCGGGACACTTCAACGTCGAGCTGGATCTCGAGACGCTCCAGAAGGAAGCGAAGTCGGTCCGCGAGGTCCGTCCCTTCGTCCAGGAGTACGTGCTCGACGGAGGGAAGCGGATCTTCGTCCTCGGCGAGGGCCGTCTCATCAACCTCGCCGCCGCCGAGGGGCACCCGGCCTCGGTCATGGACATGAGCTTCGCGAACCAGGCGCTCGGCATCGAGCACCTGCTCGCGCACGCCAAGGAGCTCAAGCCGACCGTGTATCCGATTCCGAAGGCCCTGGACGAGGAGATCGCGCGGCTCAAGCTCGCGGCGCTCAAGGTCACGATCGACGCCTTGACGCCGGAGCAGAGCGCCTATCTGGCTTCCTGGCAGCACGGGACCTAGGGAGAGGTCGCCAAGGTTGCCCATGTGGCTTCTGGGCCGGGTGTCCGTCCGGCGCAAGTACCAGATCCTGGGGCTCTGCTTTCTCTCGCTCGCCCTGTTCCTCCTCCTGGCCCTGGTCACGAGGGACCCGCGCGACACCGCCGCGGATCTCGTCGGGACCGGGGCCGTCCGGAACCAGGCGGGTGTGCTCGGCGCCCTGTCGGCGGCCGGGCTCGTGTCCGCGCTCGGCGCGGTGGGCGTCTGGATCGTCCCGATCGCGCTGCTCGCGTGGGGATGGAACCGCCTGCGGCTCCGCCCCGCGGGCGACCTCTGGCTCCGCACCGGTCTCGCCGCGGCCGCGTTCCTCGCCGGCTCCGGGCTCCTCTACCTCCTCGCGGGGGAGAACCGCGCCTGGGTGGGAGCGGTCGGCGCGGGAATCGGCCGGTTCACGGCGCGCTTCCTCGGAACGATCGGAGGCGAGCTCGTTCTCGGAACCGCCCTCGTCATCCTGTGCGTGATCGCGTTCGAGCTCGGAACCGCGTCCACGCTCCGCCAGCTCCTCGCGGCCTCGCTCGCGCGCCTCGCCCCCGGTGAAGGGAAGAAGAAGCGGCGCGCCGCGCAGGCCTCGGGCGACGCGGAGACCGCGCCGGAGGCGGCGTCACCGGCGGAGCCCTCGGCCGCCGCGCGCGCGAAGCGCGCGCGCCTCGCTCCCGCCGACGAGGAGGCCGACCTCGAGCGCGCGTTCGCGCCCCCGAAGCCCGCTCCCAAGGAGTCGAGGCCGCGCATCGTGGGTCGCGGCGAGAACGAGTCCAGGCCCGAGCCTCTCGCGATCCCGTTCCCGCCGCCTTCCGCGCGCGGGGCGGACGCTCCCGCCGGACTGCCGGGGGCGGTGAAGGCGGCGTCCGCGGCGGCCGCCGCGACAGGGACCCCGGGCTCGCGCGACAAGCGCGGATCCGAGCCGCCTCCCGAGGCCTCGCTCGCGCTCGGACCGGCGGCGGCGCCCGAAGCCGCGCTCCCTCCGATCGACCTCCTGGACCGGCACGAGACGAAGCAGGTCGTGATCGAGGAGGCGGAGCTCCTCGAGCTGTCGCGCGTCCTCGAGCGCACGCTCGCGGACTTCGGCGTGGCCGGGAAGGTCTCCGAGGTCCATCCCGGTCCCGTCATCACGCTCTTCGAGTACGAGCCCGCGCCGGGCATCAAGGTGAACCAGATCCTGAACCGCCAGGACGACCTCGCGCTCGCGCTGCGCGCACAGCGGATCCGCATCGTGGCTCCGATTCCGGGAAAGGCCGCGGTGGGGATCGAGATCCCGAACCGCGTGAAGGCGCTCGTCTCCCTGCGCGAGATCGTGGCGGCCTCGCCGTTCCGCGACACGAAGGACGCGCTCCCCTTCGCGCTGGGGAAGGACGTCGCGGGCGCGCCGTTCACGGCCTCGCTCGAGAAGATGCCGCACGTCCTCATCGCCGGCGCGACGGGCTCGGGGAAGAGCGTCTGCATCAACGCGCTCATCATGAGCCTGCTCTTGAAGCGCACGCCGTCCGAGCTCCGGTTCATCTTCATCGATCCCAAGATGCTCGAGCTCACGCCCTACAACGGGATTCCGCATCTGCGGATGCCGGTCGTCACCGAGCCCAAGAAGGCGGCCCAGGCGCTCCGCTACTGCGTGAAGGAGATGGAGCGGCGCTACCAGGTGCTCGCCAAGCACGGCGCGCGGAACATCGAGGCCTACAATCGGATCGGGCTCGACCCCGCCACGAACGAGGACGCGAGGATCCCGTATCTCGTGGTGGTCGTCGACGAGCTGGCCGACCTCATGGCGCTCCTGCCCGCGGAGATCGAGGAGCCGATCGGGCGGCTCGCGCAGATGGCGCGCGCCGTGGGCATTCACCTGATCCTCGCGACACAGCGCCCGTCCGTGGACGTGATCACGGGCGTGATCAAGGCGAACTTCCCGTCGCGGATCGCGTTCCAGGTCGCGAGCCGTACCGACTCGCGCGTGATCCTCGACATGAACGGGGCCGAGAGCCTCCTCGGCCATGGCGACAGCCTCTACCTGCCGGCCGGAAAGCCGGAGCCCTACCGCATCCACGGCTCCTACGTGTCGAGCGAGGAGATCGAGCGGGTGGTCACGTTCCTGAGATCTCAGGGGCAGCCGCAGACGACGGACGAGTCGCTCCTCGAGCAGACCGCGTCCCTCGACGCGGGGGACGGGACGGAGGACGATCTCTACGAGGAGGCGATGAGGCTGGTCGTGTTGCACCAGCAGGCCTCGACCTCGATGCTCCAGCGCCGCCTCAAGGTCGGGTACTCGCGCGCCGCGCGGCTCCTCGATCTCCTCGAGGAGCGCGGCATCGTGGGCCCGTCCGAAGGCGCGAAGGGGCGCGAGGTGCTCGTGACCGAGCACGACCTCGGAGAGCGCCGGTCGCGCTCGTCCGGCGTGGAGAGCGGAGCGTGATCCGTCCGATCGAGCTCGTGCCGTCCCCGGGGCGTCGCGAGGACGCGCGGCCGGCGCGCGTCGCGCTGGTCACGCTCGGGTGCGCGAAGAACCTCGTCGACTCGGAGATCATGGCCGGGCTCCTGAGCCACGGCGGATTCGTGACGACGGCGGACGTGGACGAGGCGGAGGTCGCGGTCGTGAACACGTGCGCGTTCATCGGCCCGTCCAAGAAGGAGTCGATCGACCGCATCCTCGAGCTCGCGGCGCGAAAGCGCGAGGGATCCCTGAAGGGGCTCGTGGTGGCGGGATGCCTCGCGCAGCGGTTCCAGGCGGAGCTCCTGCGCGAGATCCCCGAGGTCGACGCGGTGGTGGGCACCGGCCAGGTGGACGCGATCGCGCGCGTGGCGAACCGCGTGCGCAAGGGCGGCACGTCGATCCTCGAGGTCGGCCCGGCGGGCACCGCCGTCGACCTGGCGCCGCACCGCGCGGTCTCGACCCCGCGCCATCTCGCCTATCTCCGGATCGCGGACGGATGCGACTTCCGGTGCACGTTCTGCATCATCCCGCAGCTCCGGGGCGATCTCAGGAGCCGCTCCTTCGAGTCCGTGGTGGAGGAAGCGAGGAAGCTGGCGGACTCCGGGGTGCGCGAGCTCCTCCTCATCGCCCAGGACTCCACGTCCTACGGCGAGGACCGCTACGGCGAGGCGCGCCTTCCGGAGCTCCTCCGCGCCCTGGCCGGGGTTCCGGGAATCGAGTGGGTGCGGGTCCACTACACCCACCCGAAGACCTGGAGCGAAGCGCTGATCCGGGTGTTCGAAGAGGTACCGGAAGTGTGCCGCTACGTCGACATCCCGCTCCAGCACGTCACCGATCCCATGCTCCGGCGCATGCGCCGGGAGGTACGGGCCGACGAGCAGGCGCGACTCCTCGACGCGCTCCGCGAGCGGCTTCCGGAAGTGGCCATCCGGACCCACTTCATCGTCGGATTCCCGGGAGAGACCGAGGAGGACTTCGAGGCGCTGCTCCGCACCGTGGAGCGCGGCAACCTCGATCACGTGGGCTGCTTCGCCTACTCGCGCGAGGAGGGAACTCCCGCGGCTCGCATGAAGGAACAGGTGCCCGAGCGGGTGAAGCTCGAGCGGCGCCGCCGTCTCCTCGCCGCGCAGCGCGAGTCGGCCGCGCGTCTCTGGTCCCGGTGGATCGGACGGGAGGTCGACGTTCGCGTCGACACGCCTGCGTCCGGGCGCGGGACCTGGCACGTGGGACGCGTGGAGCAGCAGGGATACGAGGTGGACGGCGTCACCCGGGTGCGAGCCCGTGCCGGGACGCCGCCTCCCGCCGCGGGGCAGCGGATGCGTGTTCGCGTGACGGGAGCCCGTCACTACGATCTCGAAGCGGAGGTGATGGGGTGAGGAATGCGGCACGTGGCGTGATCGCGAGTCTCGCGATCGGCGTGGTCACCATGGTCCAGGGCGGCGCCTCGATCGCAGCCGAACGGCCGCCGACGCACGGCATGGCGCTCGACTCCGTCGCGGTTCTCGTCGCCTCCGATCTCCTCGCGGGCGCCGAGCTTCCGGAAGGAAGACCCATCGTGATCGCGACTCCGGTCCCGGGCGACACGCTCGGGCTCCTCACCCATCGTCTCGTGGAGCGGCTTCGCGGCCGCGGCGCGGTCGTCCGGCTCTCGGCCTACGGCATGAACGGAGCCCCCGTCCCCAGCGGGACGGGTGCCTCGAGCCCGGGGACGGCGTACGGCGGTCTGAGCGGGGCGCTCGGCGCACCGAGCACCGGAACGTTCGGCTCCCCCGGCACGATCGCGCCCGACAGCGTGCCGCAACCCGAGGACTTCATGGCGAAGGCCGCGCCGCCGAGCCCCGCACCGTCGAGCGCCGCGCCGGCGCCGGCTCGCGATCCGCTCCGCGCTCCGGGGACCGTGCAGCTCCAGGTCCAGGTCGACGGCTCGGCCGTGAGCTACGTCCGGCGCCTCGGCAAGTTCCCCTTCGGCACGAAGGGGTACGAGCGGCTCTCGGCCATGCGCGCCGCGGCGACCCTTCTCGATCCCGCGACAGGCGAGGTGTTCTGGACGCGCTCCGCGTCGCGGAGTCTCACGGACGAGGTGCGCAAAGGCGACGTGGCCTATGCCGCGAGCGGATCGGGGCGGCTCAACCCGCCGGTCCCCAAGGGCGGCACGCGGTGGCTCGAACCCTTGATCGTGGTCGGCGTCGTGGCGGGTTTGGTGGTTCTCTTCTACTCCAACCGGAACTGACGGAGACGGCGACGTGAATCCAGGGAGGATCGCCATGAGCGTGGCGACGAGGCAGCACATGGTGCTGGCCCGAGACTTCTTCGAGCGCGGCCAGTATCCGGACGCGATCCGCGAGATCCGCGAGGCCATCCGGCTGAATCCGGGCTTTCCCGACCTGCATCAGCAGCTCGGGCTCGCGCTCAGCATGAGCGGCGAGCGGGAGCTGGCGGTGGACGAGTTTCGCCGCGCGCTCCACCTGAATCCCAACTACGTCGAGGCGCGGCTCAACCTCGCGATCGTCCTGAACGATCTCGGTCGCTACGACGAGGCGCTCCAGGAGTTCCACATGGAGCGCCCCCGCGACCCCGACCACGAGAATCTCACCCCCGAGGTGCGCGCGCACCTCGCCGAGTCCCACACCCTCCTGGGCGACACGTACCGGAACCTCGGGCTCCTGGTCGACGCCTCGCAGGAGTACCGCAAGGCGCTGCGCGCCGCGCCGCAGTTCCTGGACATCAAGAACAAGCTCGGCTCCGTCTACGCCGAGATGGGGCTCGACCAGGACGCGGAGACGGTCCTCCTCGAGGCGCTGGCGCAGAACGAGCGGTACGTGGACGCGCGCGTCACCCTGGGCGTCGTGCTCTGGAAGTCGGGACGGCGGGCGAGGGCGCGGGAGGAGTGGGAGCGATGCCTCCTCGAGAACCGGGACGAGGTCCGGGCCCGGTCCTACCTGAGGATGCTGGATCGCGAGGAAGAGGCTGCCGGGGAGCCGCGATCTCGATGACGCGCCGCGCCGCGCGGCGCCTCGGAATCCTCGGGCTCCTCGCCACGATCCTTCTCGGCGCCGGGTGCGGCGGGCCGCTGCAGGAGGTCGGCGTCGGCGGCGTCGCGTCGTACGAGCGCGGGAAGCAGGCATTCGAACGCGAGGACTGGGTCGACGCCATCGCGGACCTCAAGGCGTACGTGGAGCAGTATCCCGGCACCGAGAACACGGACGACGCGCTCTTCTATCTGGGCGAGTCCTACTTCCGGATCAAGGACTACGTGCTGGCGGCGGCCCAGTACGACCGGCTCACGCGGGACTTCCCGACGTCTCCGTATCACCCGGACGCGCTGTACCAGCTCGCCCGGACGGACGATCTCCAGTCGAGGCAGGCGGCGCTCGACCAGACCGAGACCCTCCGCGCGCTCTCCCGGTACCGGGACTTCATCCAGCTCTATCCGGAGCATCCGAAGGCGGGCGAGGCCCGGAAGAGGCTCGAGTTCCTGAACGACCGTCTCGCCGAGAAGCGCGTGCGGAACGGACGGCTCTACATCAAGCTCAAGCAGTACGACGCGGCGACGCACTACCTCGAGCGCGCGATCTCCGAGCACCCCGACTCGCGCTGGGCGTGCGAGGCGAGACTGTACCTGTCCCAGGTGCTCGAGAAGCTCGGGGATCGGAAGGCCGCGGCCGACACGCTCCGCGCGGTCGAGAGCTGTCCCGCGACCGCGGAGACGAAGCGCAAGGCGCTCCGGCGGCTTCAGGAGCTCGAGAGACGGGATTGAGCTCCGTGCGGCGCGTCGGCGTCTTCGGCGGCTCCTTCGATCCGGTTCACGCGGGCCACTTGATCATGGCCGAGTACGCCGCGGACCGGCTCCGCCTCGACGAGGTGGCCTTCGTCCCGGCGGCGCTTCCCGCGCACAAGCCCGGCCGCGCGCTGGCGGCGTTCGCGCACCGCTGCGCGATGATCCGGAGCGCGATCCGTGGGAACTCCCGATTGACGGTCTCCACGATCGAGGGCGAACGAGGGGGCGTCTCGTTCACGGCCGACACCCTGGAAACCATGGCGCGGAAGGGAACCTCCCTCACCTTCATCCTGGGGGAGGACAGCCTCGCGGAGTTCCACACGTGGCGCGATCCGGATCGCATCGTGCGCCTGTCCCGGCTCGCCGTCGTTCCGCGGGGGAACGGGACGCAACCGCGACGCCGTTCCCGGCTGCGCGCCGCGTGGAAGCGCCGCATCGTGACGCTCGACCCTCCGCGGATCGACATCTCCTCGACCGAGATCCGGCGCCGCCTTCGCGCGGGAAGATCCGTCCGGTACTGGGTGCCCGACCCGGTTCTCTCCTACATTCGACGTCATGGCCTCTACGGAACGTAGCGCGGCCAGCGCCGGCGGCCCGGATCATGGCGGGGTCGATCACGGCGGCGCGGCGAAGCGCCTTCTCCTGGTCGACGGCTCCGCCCTCTTCTACCGCTGCTACTACGCGTTCATCCGGAATCCGCTCCGGACGAAGAAGGGAGAGGCGACGAGCATCTCGTACGGAATCATCCAGACGCTCCTCCCGATCCTCGCGGCGCGGCGCCCGGACAAGGTCGCGATCGTCTTCGACACGTCCGCCCCCACGTTCCGGCACCGCGTGTTTCCCGAGTACAAGGCGCATCGTCCGCCGGTGCCCGGGGACATGATCTCCCAGCTCCCGCGCGCGCGGGAGGTGATCCGCCTCCTCGGAATCCCGATCGTGGAGCAGGACGGCGTGGAGGCGGACGATCTCATCGGAAGCCTGGCCGTCGAGGCGGAGCGCGACGGCGCCACGTCCGTGATCCTGACCGGGGACAAGGACTTCTTCCAGCTCGTCTCGGACCGCGTGTGGGTGCTGAGCCCGCAGGGCCGCGTGGGCGAGCTCGTGTCGATCGATCCGGCCGGCGTCCGCGAGCGCTACGGCGTCGAGCCGCGCCAGATGGTGGATCTGCTCGCGCTCATGGGGGACGCGTCCGACAACGTCCCGGGCGTGCCCGGCGTGGGTGAGAAGACGGCGGCGCAGCT
>DASTBC010000094.1 GCA_035712245.1 Candidatus Eisenbacteria bacterium | reverse complement strand
CGGACGAGGTGCGCGCTCAGCTCCTTCCGGAAGAGAAGGTGCTCGCGCTGCGCGAGCTCCTCCACCGGTGGCCCGCGCTCGCGATGGTGGGAGACGGGGTGAACGACGCTCCCGCGCTCGCCACGGCGACCGTGGGGGTCGCGATGGGAGGCGCCGGGACGGACGTGGCGCTCGACACGGCGGACGTCGTGCTGATGCGGGACGACCTACGCGGGATTCCCTTCTCGCTCTGGCTCGCGCGGAAGTCCCAGCGCGTCGTGACGCAGAGCCTCGCCTTCGCGTTCGCGATGATCGGGGTGCTGGTGATCGCGACCTTGAGCGGCGTCCTTCCGCTCTGGCTCGCGGTGGTCTGTCACGAGGGGAGCACGCTGCTCGTGATCGCGAACGGGGTGCGGCTGCTGGGGATGCGACATCCGGACGTGAGTTGACGTAGGGCAGACGAAAGCCGGCTCAGCGCTGCGCGGCTCATGCGAACGGGGCGCTGCCTTCGTTTACTTGCCCGCGCGGAGCGCGGCCACTTCTCCCTGTCGGGCGTAGTCGATGGCTTCGGCCAGGATGCGGGCGGTCTCCTGGGAGGCGTGGAAGCCCATGGAGTTCTCGGCCGATACGAAGTCGAGGCGCCACTGCGCCTTGCGGTGGAGGTCTCGCGCGGTTTCGAGCGACGCGTCGGTGGCGCCGCGGGCCTGCGCGGCCTTCACGGCGTCCAGGAGCGCGAGCACCGCGATCTCGCCCCGGTCGAGGAGCGCCGCGGTCCGGTCCTGGATCGCCTCGGCCCGGGCACGGATCTCCTCCTCCGGGTAGTGGTGGCACGTGCGGCACGCGTGCGCGACGTTCAGGAGCGGGCTACGGATGTGGTGGTCCGAGATCTTGATCGCGCCCTCGCGCTTGTACGGCATGTGGCAATCGGCGCAGGCGACGCCGCTCCGCGCGTGGATTCCCTGGCTCCATGTCTCGAACTCGGGATGCTGCGCCTTGAGCACGCGCGCCTTCGACTCCGGGTGCGTCCAGTCCGCGTGCCGCACGGAGTCGTAGTAGGCCTCGATCTGCTCGACCTTGATCCCCTTGGACCACGGGTACGTGAGCGTCTTTCCTTCGCCCCGGAAGTAGTACTCGACGTGGCACTGCCCGCAGACGTAGGAGCGCATCTCCTGGCGGGTGGCGTCGCGGTTCACGTCGTAGTCGGCGACCCCCTGGGACGCCTTCAAGGCGCGGATCCCGACGAGGAAGCCCGGCCTCGTGACGCGGAGCTCCATCGTCTCCGGGTCGTGGCAGTCGATGCACGCGATCGGATGGCTCACATGCGTGCGCGCCTCGATGCGGGTCATCGCGTTCATGACGTCGAAGCCCTTCATGACGTCCCCGTTCCCGAGCTTCCGGTAGGCGGGGATCACGGACGCGTGGCAATGGACGCAGGCGCCCGGTTGCGGCCGCTCGAGGACGCGGCGCGTCTCGTCCTGGTCGGTGAGCATGTACGCGTGCCCACGCTCCTCGCGATAGTCGAGGGAGAACGCATACCCGTCGAAGATCCGCACCCAGGCCGGATCCTGCGCGAGCTTGGAGAAGGCCTCGCTCCCGCCGTGCTTCGTCCGGAGCGTGTCGACCGTACGCAGGTAGGCGTCGTACTGCCGGGGAAAGTTCTTCCCCCACATCGCCGGATCGATCGTCTCCTCCGAGAGGTCCACCAGCTCCACGTAGCGCTCCTTCGCCTCCCGCTTCCGCTCGGCGACATTGAGGAGGAGCGCTGCCACGAGCGCCGTGGCGACGGCGCTCCCGATGACGACCAGGGTTGCCCGCTTCATGTCCGCTCTCCGGGGTGGACGATCAGCCGCCATGACCCGCGGTCCGATGGCAGCGTACGCACGCGATTTCCTGGGAATGCTGCCCGTGCCCCGCGAGGATGCCGCTCACGAGAGACTCGTGGCACTCGGCGCAGTTCCGCTGGAGGATCGCGGCGTTCGCCGGCGTGATGCGGATGGGCTCGGGAAAGTCCTGGAGCGTGAATCCCTTCGAATGGAAGTAGCCGTTCCGGATCTTGGCGGCGTACTTCCCCACGAAGTCGTGCGGCAGGTGGCAGTCGACGCAGACCGCGACCGCGTGGTGCGTCGACTTCCGCCACGAGTCGTAGGGATCACGCATGACGTGACAATTGACGCACGCCTCCGGATCGGAACTCAGGTAGCTCAGCCCCTCGGCGTAGAACGCGGTGTATCCGCCCAGACCGAGGAGCGCGCCGAGCGCGACCGGCGCGAGAACGGAACGTTGGAGCCGCATGGCCGCCCATCGTGCCGTGTTCGGACACCGTCGGCAAGTCCCAAGCGGTCCCTGGCCAGGAGTCCCCGGCTTCGGTACAGTCGCCCCCATGGCGCTGGACCCGGGGGTCGTCCGCATCGTCGTGGCCGCGCTCTGCGGCCTCGCGATCGGCGTGGAGCGGCAATGGTCCGGACACGCCGTTGGCCCCGCGGCCCGCATCGGAGGGGTGCGGACGTTCACGCTCCTCGGAGCCGTGGCGGGTATGGCGGGATGGCTCTGGACCCTCGACGCCCAGGCGCTCGCGGCCATCCTCCTCGCGGGCGCGGTCGCGCTCGTCGTGGTCGGCTACCTCGCCGTGAGCGCAAAGGACGTCGACGGGACCACCGAGGTCGCGGCGCTCGTCACGATGGCCGCGGGGATCCTCGCGGGGCTCGAGTATCTCGCGCTGGCGAGCGGCATCACGGCGCTCACGTGCCTGATCCTGGTCGAGAAGTCCCGCCTTCACCGCACCGTCGCGAAGCTCGACGACGGCGAGATCCGCGCCGCCGCGCGCTTCGCGGTCATGGCGGCCGTTGTCCTCCCGCTCCTCCCGGAAGGGCCGTACGGGCCCTGGGGCGGGATCCGGCCTCGCCTCCTCTGGATCCTGGTCCTCTTCTTCTCGGGCATGAGCTTCGTCGGCTACATCGCGCGCCGGATCGCGGGACCCAAGATCGGATACGCGTGGGCGGGGCTCCTCGGAGGACTCGTCTCCTCGACCAACGTGACCTTCACGTTCGCCCGGGAGAGCGCCTTGAAGCCGGACCTCGCACCCGCGCTCGCGTTCGGGATCCTCGCGTCGTGCACGGTCCTCCTCGCGCGCGTGCTCGCCGCCGCCGCGGTGCTGAACGCACAGCTCGTCCCGGCGCTATGGCCCTACGTGGCCGCGCCGCTCGCGGTGGGGCTCGTGGTCCTCGCGGTGGGATGGAGGCGCATGAAGGGGGAGGGACGCGCCGAAGAGCCCTCCAATCCGCTCCATCTCCGGTCCGCGCTCCAGATGGCCGTCCTGTTCCAGGCAGTCCTGTTCCTCGTTCACGGAGCCCGGGAGATCTGGGGCGAGGAGGGCCTCCTCGCTTCCGGCGCGGTGCTCGGACTCACGGATCTCGACGCGCTCACGATCTCCATGGCCCGCACGGCTCAAGATCCCTCGATGGCGCTGGTGGCGGCCCAGTCGATCGCGGTCGGGCTCATCTCGAACTCGGTCTTCAAGGCGGCCGTGGCCGGCGCCCTGGGACGAGGAGCGGTGCGGTTCTTCGTGCCCCTCGGCCTCGCCGGGATGGCGCTCGGAGTGGCGGCGATCTTCGTTCTCGTGCGCTGATGGCGGCCGCCCCGGACGCGGCCCCACGACCTGGCGCTTCCCCTCTCTCGCGCCTCCTTGCCGGACTCGCCGACCTTCTGGACCGCTCGGTTTCGCCCGCTCCGAGTGACGCCCTCTTCTGCTTCGCGGGGCGCCCGGAGCGCGCGCCGTACGCGGTCGCTCTCTGGCGCGCGGGGATCGCGCCGGTCCTGATCCTGAGCGTGGGGCGTTTCGAGTGGCGCCGGTTCCCCGGCCTGGGCCTCGACTCCGACGGAGGACTCCGGGATCTCGTCGAGCGGACGCCTCCGTCGCGGCGTCACTTCCTCGTGGTCGTCGACCGTGCCGGAGCGCGCGCGGAGTGGATGCCCCGAGGGAGACTCGGCACGCTCGCCGAGGCCCGCGCGATCGCGCGGCTGGCCCGCGGGCGGGGATGGCGCACCCTCACCGCCGTCACCACGGCCGCCCACTCGCGCCGCGCGCTCCTCAGCGTCCGACGCGCGCTTTCCGGGGAGCCGGTCCGGGTCGCGGTCGCGGCGGTCCCGGAGTCGCGGTCATCGGCGCCTCGCGACGCGTGGTGGCGCGATCGCGCCGGCCGCTCGCTCGTCCTCGGCGAATGCATCAAGCTCCCCGTCTACGCGCTCCTCGCCCGCGGCGGCTGAGCGCGCCGCGCCCGCCGCGCGCTCGGCGCGGGCCAGCACCGAGATCCCTCCGAGCTGCTCCACGATCGCGACCCGCGCGAATCCCGCGTCGAGAATCGCGCGCTCGAGCGCCTCCTGCCCGGGATACGCCCGCAGCGACTCCACGATGTGCCAGTACGTGTCGGCCCTGCGGTGGAGGAGGAGTCCCCAGATCGTGCCGAACACGAAGAGGTACGTGAGGCAGAGGGTCCGGTACCAGCGCCGCGCCGGAAGGCCGAAGTCGAGGGAGAGGAGCACTCCTCCGGGGCGCAGCACGCGGTGCGCCGCGCGCATCGATTCCCCCAGGTCGTCGAGATAGCGAAGACCGTACCCGATGAGGATCACGTCGAACGTGCCGGGCGAGAACGGGAGCGCGTTCAGGTCACTCTCGACGAACCGGATGCGAGGATCCTCGGCGCACTTCGCTCGTCCGCGCCGCAGCATCGCGCGGCTCCGGTCCACCCCCACGATCGTCCCCCGGTGCCCCGCGTTCCGGAGGAGGAGCGGGAACGCCGCGGTTCCCGTCGCGAGGTCGAGAACGCGCATCTCGCGCGAACCATCGGGGAGCAGGCCGACCAGGGTGGACTTCCACCGATCGTCCTGGCCGAAGGAGAGGAGCCGCGTGAGGCGGTCGTACTGCGGCGCCACGCGGCGGAACACGTCGTCCACGTAGGCGCGCCGCGTCGCGCGATCCCGGGGCCACGGGCGGATCCATGCGGGTGCCATGCATCCATCTTAGAACGGACCGCAGGCGAGGTCGCGGAAGAGAATCGGCGCCCCGGGGCGCGAGGCCCCGGAGCGCCGGAGAATCGAAGCGGGTGCGTCGCGGTCAGCGAACCATCGCGACTCGCGTTTGATACGTCTTGCCCTGCGTGGTCATCTGGACGAAGTAGATTCCGGAACCGGCCGCGCTCCCCGCGTTGGTGCGGCCGTCCCAGCGAACCGGGTGCCGCCCCGCCGCGAGCGTCCGGTTCTCGACCAGCGACCGGACCAGTGAGCCGCGAACGTTGTAGATCCGGACCTGGACCGGAGCCGAGGTGGGCAGCGCCAGCTCCACTTTCGCATCACCGCTCACCGACGGGTTCGCGCCGAGGAGCCGCATGCCGAACGACTTCGGGAGCGAAGCGGTCTCGGATTCGACACCCGTCGTGACGGACTGGATCGTGAACACCGGCGAGAGCCAGGAACCCATGGCCCCCTGGGCGTCCATCGCCACGACCTCGAGAATCCCCTCGGTCGTCTGCTGGGAGGGAACCGTCCAGGTGTACTGGTGGGCCTGAAGGCCGCCGGCCAGGAGCGTCCAGCTCGTGCCGCCGTCGGCGCTGAACCAGATGTCGTAAGAGTCCGCCGTGTACCCTTCGGGGTCGTCCCACGCCAGATAGAGCGAGTATCCCGGCGAATACGTCGGTCCCGTGCTCTCCTTCTCCGGACCGTCCTCCATCCCCGCCGCCGTGATCATGCGCGGCCGCAGAACGCGGATGTGATCCGTGCCCGAGAACCACGTGATGTCCTCGAGCTCTCCGATGACCTCGACCGGGACGCTGTTTCCGTCGGGAAGGATCGAGAGGAGCGGAAGCCTGCCGAACTTGTATGCGCCTTCCGGCAGACCGTCGGCGTCCTTGTCCTCGTACGAAATCGGCGATCCCGCGGCCCACGGCACCGACCGCTGGAGCAGGAGGCTCGAAGGACGGATGTCGTGCGGGTCGTACGCGGCGGACGGCTCGACGTAGCTGCTCACCCAGTTCCCGTTCGAGGAGCGGTTGAGCGTGCTCGGATCGAGATCGAAGGAGAGGCTGATCGAACCGACATGGAGATCCGCCAGCACGTCGATCACGGGATCGGTCAGATCGTTGCTCGCGATCCGGACGCCTCCGTCGTAATCGCCGTCGGCCAGACCCTGCGCGCTGAATCCGACCGCGAGATCCAGGTGGCCGCCCACGGGCACCGTCCCGGAAGCTGGGCTCACCGTGAGCCAGCCCGGGAGCGTCGAGAACCGGATCCGGTGGTTGTTCTTCACGTACGCGCTGTTGAACACCACCTGGAGGCCGATGTCCTTCGCCGCGTTCTGGATGCCGATCGTGGCCTCGTTCAGGCGCGTGCCCGACATGGTCTGGTACTGGAAGTCGATCGTGCCGCTCGGGTAGAGGATGATCTGGAACGTGTACGGCCCGCCGCCCGTTCCCAGCCTCGGCACGTTCACATAGGAGATCACGAACCGCGTGGCGTCCCCGTGATAGTAGACGTCGCCCGCCGAGCTGAACGTGAGATCGTCCCAGAACGCCGCCAGCAGGTTGTTCGGCGTGGCCGTGGCTGCGTTCGGAAGCCCGGTGTTCGTGAACGTCGTGGCCGTGCTGGTGAACGAGATCCATCCGTTCGTGCACGCGCGGAAGTCGGTGAACGTCTGGCCGTAGTACGTGAACGGGAAGGAGAGCGGGAACGGCCCCTGGTTCTGGTCGTCGCCCGTGAACGGGATCTGGGTGCCGGTCGCCGTGATGTCGATCCACTCGAACGGCGTCCCCTGGACCGGATCATCACTGTCGGCCCAGCGGTACCCGAACGCGTCCGGCCCGCCCGAGGAGGCGTTGACGGCCTCGCCCGGCTGACCCGGATCATCCTTTCCCTGCTCCGCCGACGGCGTGGCGTCCGCCGCCGCGGGAAGGAGCGAGAGCGCGCTCGCGGTGAAGTCCAGGTCCGAACCGCCCGTGTTGCTGAGGCGGAGCGTCTTCGTGCGCGTGAGCGCGGACGGCCCGAGCGTCGTCGCGAGTGCCGCGCGGAGCGACGTCGGGTCCGTCACGGCCTCGGGCGGGATCAGACCGATGCCGGTGAGCGGAATCGAGAAGGTTCCCTCGTCCGGGTCGTTCGATGCGAGGTCGAGGCTTCCCGCGCACGGATTCGGCGGATAGCAGGGTTCGGTTGGCGCGAATCGCACCGTGAGAATCGTCCGGCCGCGATGCCCGAGCGTGATCGGGAACGTCGCCCCCACCAGGGAGTAGGCCGGATGCCCGGTCGATCCGGAGGCGATCGTCAAGACGTCGCTGCCGTCGTTCCGCACCTCGACCGTGAGATCGCGGGACTGGCTGATGTAGAGGGAGCCGAAGTCGAGGCTCGCCGGCTCCGAGGCGATGTCGGCGGTGCCGACCGCGGTGAGCGAGGCCGGGACGACGAAGACACCCTCGTCCGGGTCGTTGCTCGCGATCCGGAGCGACCCGCTGTACGTGCCGCCGAAGAGGTCCTGCGTGTTGAAGAGGACCGAGACGTCCATGCTCCCGCCCGCGGGAATCGTCCCCGTGGTCGGGTTGGCCGTGAGCCAGTCCGGAACCGTCCGGAACTCGATCGCCAGGTTGTCGTGCATGTACGCCGCGTTGTGCACCACGGTGAGCCCGTCGGTGCCCGTCGCGTTCTCGATCCCGACCGACGCCTCGTTGAGCCTGGTGCCCTGCATCGAGAGGTACTGGTACACGATGCGGCCGCTCGGATAGAGGATCACCTGGAAGGTGTACGGACCGCCGGAGCCGAGCCTCGGGACCGCGACGTAGGAAGCGATGAATCGCGTTCCGTCACGATACGTGTAGATGCGGGGCGTCGTGCTCAGCGTGAGGTCGTCCCAGAACGCCGCGAGCAGGTTCTCCGGCGCGCCGGTGGTCGGGAGCGGCTGGTTCGTGAACTGGGTGCTCGTGGCCGTGAACGAGAGCCAGCCGTTCGTACAGACGTTCACCGTCTGGAAGGTGTTCCCGTAGTACGGGAAGTCGAACCCGATCGGGATCCCCGTCGAGGTGGCGTCGTCCCCCGTGAGCGGGAGGAGCGTGCCCACCCCGGTGATGTCCACCCAGTCGAACGCCGGTCCGTCCGGATCGTCGCTGTCCCGCCACGTGTAGCCGAACATGTCCGGCCCGCCCTGCCCCAGGATGCCCGGCCGCGGATCGGCCTCTTCCTTGGCCAGCTCGAGATTCTCGTGCACGGTGACCGCGTCCGCGGTGATCTGCGCCCCGATCACGAAGGGCAGGTCGCTCCCACCGGTGTTGTGGAGGGTCAGCGTCTGCGTCTGGGAGTCCGGAATGTTGAGCGTGGCGCTCAGGCTCGACGGCGTGGATCCGATGTCCGGCGCGAGGAGTCCGGCGCCGCTCAGCGGCACGGCGAACGCCGGCGAGTCCGGATCGTTCGAGTGGATCGTCAGGGTCGCGGGATGGTTCCCCGGCGCCGGCGGGCTGAAGCTCACGAAGAGCACGGCGTTTCCGAGCGGCGGAACGCTGAACGCCGTCTGATCCACGCCGTAGGAGGGATCGTCGCTCGTCACGTTCGACACGGTGAGGATGTCGGTGCCCGTGTTCTGGACGGTGAGCTGCTTCAATCCCGGGAAGCCCACGAACACGTTCCCGAACGCCACCGAGGCCGGGCTGGTCGCGACGTTGGGGACGCCGGTGACCAGGAGCCGGGCCGGGACGTCGCGCTGCGCCAGAACCGGATCGTTTCCGCGGATCCGGATCGCGCCGGGGTACTCGCCTCCGAAGAGGTCCGTCGCGTCGAAGCCGACGGTGAGGTCCATGAACCCGCCCGGAGGCACCGTGCCGCTCGCGGGAGCCACCGAGAGGAAGCGGGCGGGAGGCCGGAACCGGATCGCCAGGTTGTTCTTCACGTAGTTCGCGTTGAACACGACCTGGAGGCCGTCGTTCTTGGTCGCGTTCTGGATTCCGATCGTGGCCGAGTTCTTGATCACGGCGTTCATGGTCAAGTACTGGTACACGATCGTTCCGTTCGGATAGAGGATCACCTCGAATGTGTTGGTCGGCGTCTCACTCCGGCGCGGGACATCCTGGAACTGGATGATGAGCCGGGTGCCGTCGTTGTAGTACCAGGCCCGGTTCGCCGTCAGGAAGTGGAGGTCGTCCCAGAACGCTGCGAGCAGGTTGGGCGGCGTGCCCGAGGCCGTGTTCGGCAGCGTCGTGTTCGTGAAGGTGGTCTGACTGCTCGTGAACGAGATGAACCCGTTCGTGGAGACGCGGAACGAGGTGAAGGTCTGCCCGTAGAACGGGAAGCTGAAGCCGATGGGGTGCGGGCCCGTGTTCGAGTCGTCTCCGGTCATCGTGATCTGGGTCCCGCCGATCGAACGGACGTCCACCCACGAGAAGGCGGGGCCGCCCGCCTCGTCGCTGTCCTTGTACGTGTAGCCGAACACGTCGGGCCCGCCGGAGCGAAGCGGCGCCGGTCCGAATTGCACGTCCGGCTGATCCTTCTCGAGCGGGACGACGTCCGCCTCCGTTCCGACCGTGACCGAGCCCGTCGGCCCGAGGTCCAGGGCCTCGGCGGTGAAAACGTAGTTGCTCCCGCCCGTGTTCCCCACCCGGAGGATCCGGGAGACGAACTCATCGGTCTGGAGCGCCTCCTCGAAGGATTCCGGCGTCACGGTGAAGCTGGGCGCCGGGACCGCCGACCCCGTGGCGGTCACGGTCTTGGTCGGCGTGTCGGGATCGTTGCTGGCGATCGAGAGCGTCGCGGCCATCGCGCTGGGCGAGGTCGGCGCGTACGTCACGACCACGACCTGGGCCGCGAGCGGCGCCAGCGTGAACGAGGCCGGAGACACCGAAACCGTCGGATCGTCGGACGTGATGCCGGTCACCGTCAGGTTGTCGGTCCCCGGGTTGGAGACCGTCACGTTCCGCGTCGGGGTCGCGCCCACGAACACCTCGCCGAAGTCGAGCGAGGCCGGACTGACCGCGATGTCGGGCGCGCCGATGACGTGGAGGGACGCGGGAAGCGCGAGGGATCCCTCGTCGGGGTCGTTGCTCTGGACGTTGACGTCGCCCGTGTAGTTCCCGCCCGTGAGCCCCAGGGCGTTGAACCGCACCTCGACGTTCATGCTCTGGCCCGCCAGGATCCGGCCGGACGTCGGCGACACGGTGAGCCACTGCTGGAGCGGCACGATCCGGACCGCGTGGTTGTTCTTCAAGTAGCTCGTATTGAACGCGACCCCGAGCCCGATGGACTTGGCGGCGTTCTGGATGCCGACGGTCGCGCTGTTCGTCGGCGAGCCCAGGGTGAGGTACTGGAAGCGGATCTCACCGGTGGGATAGAGGATCGCCTGGAACGTGTACGGGCCGCCCGTCTGGTAGTGCGGCACACCCACCCACGAGACGATGTACCGCGCGCCGTCATAGTACGTGTACACGCGGCGGATGCTCCCGAAGTCCATGTCGTCCCACATCGGGGCGACCAGGTTCGCCGGTGCCCCGGCGTTCGGAAGGGCCTGGTTCTCGTACGAGGTGCTCGCGTCGGTGAACGAGAGGAACCCGTTCGTGCAGACGCGGATCGAGTTGTAGGTCCCGCCGTAGAAGGGGAAGTCCATCCCCATCGGGATCGCGGCCGAGATCGCGTCGTCCCCCGTGATCGTGAGCAGGGTTCCCACCGAAGTGATGTCGACCCAGTCGAACGCCGGCCCGTTCGGCTCGTCGCTGTCGAGCCAGCGGTATCCGAAACCGTCCGGACCTCCCTGCCCGTCCGTCACCGGCTCGCCCACCCGCGTATCCAACTCGCCCTTGGCGAGCGGCTGGTACGGGAAGACGACCGGCTGGGAGAAGGCGAGCTGCGGGGTGGGGATCGTGAAGTCCAGGGTTCCGGCCGCATCGTTGCTCAGCGTGAGGGTCTGCGTCTCGGTGGCGCCCGTCAGGAGCTCCGCCGAGAAGCTCGCGGGCGTCGCGGTGACGTCGGGCGCCCCGAGGGTCGTGCCCGTCGCCACGTTCGAGAGTCCGCCCGCGTTGCTGAACTCGTCGAAGGCCTTGATGGCGAAGTAGTAGGGAGTCGAGAAGGAGAGCCCGGCCACGTCGAAGCTCTCCGGCGTTCCGGCCGTGCGCGGATCGGGGCCCGGAACGAGCGTCGCGCTCCCGAAGTTCGCGTCCGTGATCGGCGACGTGCTGTACCGGATCTGATAGCTCGTGGCCCGGCCCGTGTTCCCGTCATCCCCGGTGGCCGTCCACGTGAGACGCATGGTGTTCGAACCCGCGTCGGCGGTCGCGAGATCGGCGATCGAGCCGGGCGCCACGTCGTCGGGCTCGGCGATCGTCATGAACGCGTTCAGGCGCGCCCCGGTGAGGACCTTTCCCGCGAGCTGCGGCTTGGGGTCGGCCGCATTGAGGATCAGGTTCTTGATCTGGAGCGCGGGAACAGCCGGGAACCGGCCCATCGCCAGCGCCGCGACCCCCGCGACGTGCGGCGTCGCCATCGAGGTGCCGGAGAACGACTGATAGGTGTTGCCCGGCGTGGTCGAGACGATCGCGACTCCGGGAGCCGCGAGATCGACGGTCGTTGCGCCGTAATTCGAGAAGGATGCCAGGTTGTCGTTGTGGTCCGTGGCGGCCACCGCGATGATGTACGGGGACGCGTAGGACGAGGGATAGTGCGGGGAGACATCCGTGTTCGCGGTGCTGTTGCCCGCCGCGGCGATGAAGAGCTGGCCCTGGGCGCCCGCCGCGTTGATCGCGTCGAGGAGCGCCTGCGAGAAGCCGCCACCGCCCCAGGAATTGCTGGTCAGCTTCACGCCGACGGCGATCGCGTAGTTCACGCCGGCAATCGCCCCGGCCGTCGATCCGCTGCCGCCCGCGCTCAGGAACTTGATCCCGACGATCTTCGCGTTCCAGTTCACCCCCACGACGCCGACGTTGTTGTTTCCCACGCCCGCGATCGTTCCCGAGCAGTGGCTCCCGTGGCCGTTGTCGTCCATGGGATCCCCGTCGTTGTTCACGGTGTCGTATCCGTGGATGTCGTCGACGTAGCCGTTCCCATCGTCATCGATGCTGTTGCCGGGGATCTCGCCCGGATTGGTCCAGACGTTCGCCGCGAGATCCGGATGGTTGTAGTCGACACCCGTGTCGATGACGCCGATCTTGATGTTCGGATCGCCCGTGAACTGATCCCACGCCAGAACCGCCTTGATGTCCGCTCCCGCCGTCCCGCCCGTCTGACCCGTGTTCCGCATGCCGTAGAGGTCCGGGAACCGCGGATCATTGGGGATCACGTCCGCGTAGAGCTCGTAGTTGAGCTCGACGTACTCGACATGGGGGTTGTTCCGGAGACGCGCCACCGCCTGCTCGGCCGACTGGCCGCGGACTTCCAGATGCTCCACCTTGATGAAGTCGAAGTCGCGGATGGGGCGCGCGTTCACGCTCGCGCGCACCGCGGCGCGGTCCGAGGCCCGGGAGCCCGGCTTGAACTTGACGAGGATCTCCCCCGGAACGTGCCGGCCTCCTGCGTGAGCGGGTGCGCGGAACGACTGGGCGCTCGCGGGGACCGCTCCGAAGAGCACGAGGGTGAGCGCAAGGATGCAGCGGGCGAAGCGAGCAACTCGCGGACAGGGGGACATGCCGAAACCTCCTAGGGACCGGGCACACGTGCCGCAAGCACGAGCGCAGGGGGCATGGGACGCGAACCGCTTCGAGAACGGGGTCTGAGGACGCGGAGTTTGGTTGAGGAGAGGTTGGGGTTCCTCCTCGGTGAGGTGCAGCGGGTTCACCGGCTTGTGATACCGGAACGAGCGACGCGGGCGGATGCTAGGGCGGAGATCGAGCCATCGTCAACGCAAAGTCCAATGACAGGTGTCCCGCGTCGTCGATATTGTAGCCGGACCTCGCACGAGGTACGCTGTGGGGTCCGCCACCGTCTGGAAGCGCGGACATCCCGCGGCCACCGGCCGGCGGAACTCGTCATCACGACAGGAGGTATCGTGCCGTTTGCAGCCCTGGGACTTCCGGCTCCCATCCTGAAAGGCGTCCGCGCCGCAGGGTACACCGATCCCACACCCATACAGAGGAAAGCGATTCCGCTCGTCCTGGAAGGAAGGGACGTGATCGGTGCCGCTCAGACCGGGACCGGCAAGACCGCCGCGTTCATCCTCCCGATCCTCACCCGGCTCCTCGAGGGATCGGCGAAGCACCTCCGCGCCCTCGTGCTCACGCCGACCCGGGAGCTCGCGGCCCAGGTCGAGACGAACGCCAGGGACTACGCTCGGTTCACCCCGCTCCGGGTGGGCGTGGTGTATGGCGGCGTTCCGCTTCCGCCCCAAGAGAGGATGCTCCGTCCCGGCATCGACCTCCTCGTGGCGACCCCGGGACGCCTCCTCGACCTGCACGGCAGGCTCGCGCTCCGGCTCGACTACGTCGAGACGCTCGTGCTCGACGAGGCGGACCGGATGGTCGACATGGGATTCGCGCCCGACCTGCGGCGGATCCTGCGCCTCCTTCCCACGGAGCGGCAGACGCTACTCTTCTCCGCGACGATGCCCCCCGAGCTCAACAAGGTCGCGAAGGAAGCGCTCCGTGATCCCGCGCGTGTCGATCTCGCCCCTCCGTCGCGTCCGGCCGCCGGCATCACGCAGGCCATCTATCCGGTGCCGAAGGCGCTCAAGACCGAGCTCCTCGACGAGATCCTCTCCCGCACCGACGTGAACAGCATGATCGTCTTCACGCGCACGAAGCACGGTGCGGACCGGCTCGCGAAGCAGCTCCAGCGGCGAAATCTCTCGGTCGCTCCCATTCACGGGAACCGGAGCCAGAGCCAGCGCGAGCGCGCGCTCGCGGACCTGAAGCGCGGCCGCATCCAGATCCTCGTCGCGACCGACATCGCGTCGCGCGGGATCGACGTCGAGGGGATCTCGCACGTCGTGAACTACGACGTGCCCCACACGCCCGAGGATTACGTGCACCGGATCGGCCGCACGGGCCGGGTGGAGGCCGTGGGCGACGCGTTCACCTTGATGAGCCCCGAGGAGCAGAAGGACGTGCTCGCGATCGAGCGGTTCCTGGGACGCTCCATCCCGCGAGTCGTGCTGCCGGATTTCGATTACAAGGCGAAGGCGCCGAAGGATGGAATGCATCGTGCCGAGGGCGGCTCCGCCGGAGGACGCGCCGGCCGAAGCGCTGGCGGCGCGCGAGGACACGGCAGCGGACGGGGCGGGAACAGCGCGCGGGCGCCGCACGGCGGAGGACGAGGCGGCCGCGGAGGTCGCGAGTCACACGGCGGGTCGGGCCACGCGGGGCACGGCGGCGGCGGCCGCGGCCATGGGAGTCAGGGGCACGCCGCACGGGGTGGTGGGCAGGGGCAGGGTCACGGCGGACAGGGCGGCTCCGGGTCGCACGGTGGTCACGGCTCCGGCCCCAGCTTCGGTCGCAGGCGCAAGGCCGTGAAGGGCGTGGACCGGAGACGGGGACGCCTCTAGAGGACGATGCCGCTGCCGTTCGATCTCGAGACCGCGACACGCACGCTCCGGGACGCCGATCCGCGGCTGGCGAGGGTGATCGACGCGCACGGCGCGTGCACGCTCTCGTCGAACGGCGCGGGCTCGCCATTCGCGGCCCTCGCGCGGTCGATCGTCTACCAGCAGCTCGCGGGCAGGGCCGCCGCCGCGATCCATGGGCGCGTGGTGGCGATCTACCATCCCCGCCGCATTCTCCGACCCGAGGACGTCCTCGCGACCACGGACGAGCGGCTCCGGGAAGCGGGGCTCTCCCGCGCCAAGACCGTCGCGCTCAAGGACCTGGCGCAGAAGACCGTCGAGGGGGTCGTCCCCTCGTGGGCGGCGCTCCATCGGCTCGACGACGAGGAGATCATCACGCGCATCACGACCGTGCGCGGGATCGGCCGCTGGACGGTGGAGATGCTCCTCATCTTCCACTTGGGCCGGCCCGACGTCCTCCCCGTCAGCGACTACGGAGTCCGCAAGGGATTCCAGCGCACGTTCCGGAAGCGCGCGCTTCCGACCCCGAAGGAGCTGACGAAGCACGGTGAACGCTGGCGTCCCTACCGCAGCGTGGCGAGCTGGTACCTGTGGCGAGCGCTCGAGCTGAAGTGACTCATGGCTCTGATTCCAATGGGTTGTCGAGTGTCGCTTGATTCACTTGCGGTACCGCAAGTGGACTGAATGGCTCGCTCTAAGACGTCGGCGCCAGGGTTCCCTCCGGCGCGTGGATCTCTTGCAGGCTCGTCACCTCGAGCACGCTCTCCCTCAGGGCCTGGATCGCCTGCACGGTCGCGGCCGCTGCGGTGAGCGTGGTCACGCACAGGACGCCGTAGAGGATCGCGTTCTTCCGGATGGCCCCGTCGTCGTAGAAGGACTCCTCGCCGAGCGGCGTGTTGATGATGAGGTCGATCCCGCGGCTCTTGATCCGGTCGACCACGTGGGGACGACCCTCGTTCACCTTGTGGATCGTCTCGGCCTCGACGCCCTGCCTCGCGAGGAATTCCGCGGTGCCGCGCGTCGCCACGAGGTGGAACCCCATCGCCGCGAGCGCGCGGGCGTGGGGCAGCACGCCCCCCTTGTCGTAGTCGTTCACGCTGATGAAGACCGTTCCCGACGTGGGAAGGCGGTTCCCGGCCGAGGCCATCGCCTTCGCGAACGCGATGCCCAGGTTCCGCGAGATCCCCATCACCTCGCCCGTCGACTTCATCTCCGGTCCGAGCAGGATGTCGGAGCCCTGGAACTTGAGGAACGGGAAGACGGAGGCCTTCACGAAGAACCGGTCGACGCGCAGATCCTCGGTGATCCCCTGCTCCGCCAGGGACCGCCCGGCCATGATCCGCGCGGCGACCTTGGCGAGCGGCACGCCGGTCGCCTTGCTCACGAACGGAACGGTGCGGGAGCCGCGCGGGTTCACCTCGAGGACGTAGACCTTGTCCTGCTTGATCGCGAACTGGATGTTCATGAGGCCGCGCACGCCGAGCGCGAGGCCGAGCGCGCGGGTCGCGGACCGGATGCTCTCGAGGTGCGCGGGTCCGACCTTGAAGGTCGGGAGCACCATCGACGAATCGCCGCTGTGGATCCCCGCCTCCTCGATGTGCTCCAGGATCCCCCCGATCACGACGCGCTCGCCGTCGGCGACGGCGTCCACGTCGACCTCGTACGCGTCCTCCAGGAACCGGTCGATCAGGATGGGGTGCTCCGGCGACGCCTTCACCGCCTCGCGCACGTACTCCTCGAGGTGCGCCCCGTCGTAGACGATCGCCATGGCGCGTCCGCCGAGAACGTAGGAGGGCCGGACCAGGACCGGATATCCGATCGACGCCGCCACCGCCTTGGCCCCGTCGAGCGAGGTCGCGGTGCCGCTCTCGGGCTGCGGGATCCCGAGCTCCGAGAGGAGCGCGGAGAAGCGCTTCCGGTCCTCGGCCCGGTCGATCGCGTCGGGGCTCGTCCCGAGGATCGGCACGCCCGCGCGCGCGAGCGGGAGCGCGAGCCGTAGCGGCGTTTGTCCGCCGAACTGGATCACGACGCCGTCCGGGCGCTCCAGCTCCACCACGTTCATCACGTCCTCGAACGTCAACGGCTCGAAGTACAGCCGGTCCGAGGTGTCGTAGTCGGTCGAGACGGTCTCGGGATTGCAGTTCACCATGATCGTCTCGTACCCCTCCTCCTTGAAGGCGAAGGAGCCGTGGCAGCAGCAGTAGTCGAACTCGATCCCCTGCCCGATCCGGTTGGGGCCGCTCCCGAGGATCATGACCTTCTTCCGCGAGGTCGGGTCGGCCTCGGACTCCTGCTCGTACGTGGAGTAGAGGTACGGCGTGTGGGAGACGAACTCGGCCGCGCACGTGTCGACCCGCTTGTAGACGGGGACGATGCCCTCGCGCTTCCGCCGGGCGCGAACCTCCTCCTCGCGCGTTCCCGTGAGCTCCGCGATCCGGGCGTCGGAGAAGCCCATCCGCTTGGCCTCGCGCAGCGTGGCGGCGGGGAGATCCGGCGTGATCCGCTCCTTCATGTCCGCGATCTGCTGGATCTGGTCGAGGAACCACGGGTCGATCTTGGTGGCGTCGAACACCTCCTCGGGCGTCGCACCGGTGAAGGGGCGCTGCAGGGTGAGGAGCTCGTAGAGGACCACGGTGGCGGCCCACAGATCGACGGCCGGAGACACCCGGCCCTCGAGCATCTCCGGTGACAGGTAATAGGGCTTGCCCAATACCTCCGCCCCGGAGCCGCCGACCTTCGCTCTCGCCACTCCGAAATCGCCCAGCTTGATCTCGCCCAGACGGGAGATG
>DASTBC010000093.1 GCA_035712245.1 Candidatus Eisenbacteria bacterium | reverse complement strand
CCGGGACCTGCAGAGTGGAAGCAGCTCGGGCTGAAGCCTCCGCCGAAGCCGAAGCAGCGCGTCACCTCGGCGCGGAGGTGAGGCCGTGGCCGTCGAGCGCCGCACCGTAGACCTCCGAGCGTATCCCGACCTCGTCGTGATCTACCTCGGCATGCGCGTCAATGCGCTGACCGGCCTCAAGACACTCTTCGGCTTCGGGCCGAAGATCGCGAAGTCCGTCGAGGCGAAGCCCGATGGGCTTTTGCTGCATGAGGCGCTGGTCTACTCGCTTACCCCGATCCATGTGGGCATGCGGCAGTACTGGCGAGACTTCGATTCTCTCGAGCGATGGGCGCGATCGGAGCCACACAAGCTGTGGTGGCGGCAATTCCTCCGCGACTCGGGCGGCACGGGCTTCTGGCACGAGACGTACTTCATGCGCGGCGGCATGGAAGCCGTGTATGACGACGTGGTGAAGGACATCGGGTTACTCAAGTTCGCGACGGTGCGGCCGGCGCGAGGCTCGATGTTCTCCGCGCGAGGGCGGGCGGGCCGGGCCGGCGAGCCCTCGACCGCACCACCGCTCGAGGAGAAGGACCTGTACCCGGGACCCACGGGCTCGGGTGGTTGAAGTGACTATGGCCCGCGTCCTTCTCCTCGTCGCAACGCTCTTCCTGGCCTGCGCCGCTTCCCCCTCGACACCTTCGACACCCCCGCCCAAACCCGAGCTGTTCGGCGCCGGCCTCTTCTCCACCGGCGCGTGGGACTTCTTCCTCTCCTACTCCCCCGATGAGCAACGCGCCCTCTTCTGCCGCGCCAACGACAGTTTCACGGTCTTTCAGATCTACGAGACGCGACGCGACCCGGGCGGATCCTGGCGCGCGCCAGTCCTTCCCCGATTCGCCGGATCCTGGAGCAACGCGGATCCCCACATCACGCTCGACGGACGCACGGTCCTCTTCATCTCGAATCGGCCGGGACCGGGACAGACGGGACCCCAGCCGACGCACGACATCTGGTACGCGACGCTCGACTCGACCGGTGAATGGGGCGACGCGGTGCGCGTACCCGAGCCGATCAGCATGGCGGGGGTCGACGAGTGGTCCCCGTCCGTGGCGGCGAACGGGAACCTCTACTTCGGCACCGAGCGTGTAGGCGGAGTCGGAGCGAACGACCTCTGGGTCGCGCGACGAAACGGCGCGGGCTACGACCCGCCCGAGAACCTGGGAGATTCGATCAACACGAGCCGAGGCGAGGTGGAGCCCTGGATTGCCCGCGACGAGAGCTATCTCATCTTCAGCGGCAGGGGGCGTCCGGACGGCGTGGGAGGGTTCGATCTCTATGTGAGCCACCGCCGGAACGGGAAGTGGACGAAGGCGCGGCCGATCGAGGCGGTCAACACCAAGGCGCTCGAGTTCAACCCGAGCGTCTCCCCCGATGGGAAGTGGCTCTACTTCAGCAGCACGCGCCCCCACACGGGACCGGTGGGAGAGCGTCTGGACGTGCCGCGGAACGATTCGACGGTCGTCGGAATTGGAAGGGGAACCGGGGACATCTATCGGATGTCGTTGCGCGCGTACCTCCGGTAGAGAGGGCAGATGGCAACGGAATCGACCGAACACCCGGATCGGATCGTGATCTATCCGAGCCGCTGGAAGGCGGTTCTGATCCTCCTGGGCGCGAGTGCCTTCGTGGCTCTCGGGTTCTGGATCGCTTCGCCCGGGATAGCGTCACGGGTGGGCGCGGTCGAGAAGTTCATCGCGTCGTATGTCGGCATTCCGTTCTTCGCCGCCTGTGGTCTCTATGCCGCCTACCGGATCGCATTCCGTCGCCCGGCGCTCCAGATCGACGCGACGGGGATTACCGACACCTCCCATGCGTTCTCCCCGGGACACCTGTGCTGGCACGAAGTCGATCGCGTCGTTCTCTACGAGTACCAGAGTCAGCCCATGCTCGGGATCATTCCCAAGGATCTGGATTCCTTCCTGAGTCGGCAAAGCGCCCACGTGAGAACCTACGCGAAGACGAACCTCGGCCTGAGCGTCCCCCCGTTCAACATCGCGCAGGTCACCCTGCCCACATCCGTCGCGGAGCTCGCGAAACTGATCCAGACGAGATATGGAGTCCGTGTCGAGGACATGAGGACTTCCCCCACGAGTAGAGGGGACACTCGACAGCCGAATTGACAGGTGGGAGGCATGCCCCAATACCACCCGGATGTGACCGAAGCCGATATCGAGCGTATCGTTCGCCGGGATTATCCTCCCGCGCTTCATGGCGAGATCCACGAGGCGATCCGAGCGGTTGAGGTGCGCGAGAAGACCCGCGTTGTCATGGCCTGCCTCAAGGTCAGCGCGGGCAACTTCGAGAGCTTGAAGGGAAACCTGCACAACGCGTCGGGGTGGTGGCGGGAGATCATCAGCGACGCGGAGTACCCTCACTACACCAAGAAGATGTTTTACATCGAGCGCTTGTCCGAGGAGGAACAGGAGCGCATCATCGAGAAGGACAAGGCGCAGTACCTGGACTGGCTCCACCGTGTCTGATCGCTCCAGCCTGCTCGCGCCGCACCATTCCGGAGATCATCATGAAGAAGCTCCCCCTGATCACGCTGCTCCTGCTCCTGTCCGCGGGCTCGTCCCTGGCGGTCGACGCAGGCACGACCGACGAAATCAAGAACCAGCTCGACGCCCAGTACCAGAAGCTCTCCGAGGCCCACGACAGGCAGGACCTTCCGGCGATCCTCAGTCTGAAGACGCCCGACTTCCACGCCATTTTCCCCGACGGCCGTGTCGGAGACGCGAAAGTCATGGCGGAGTATTCGAAGCAGTTCATCACGATGAACAAACCCCCTTACGGGGTGAGGGTCATCATCCAGTCCCTGGCGGTATCGGACAGCGGGCTGATCGCCGTGGCGGAAGTCTCCCAGGAAGCCACACGCATGCGCGAGCTGGCCGGAACGCTTCGCAGGGTCGACACGAGCGTGCGCCAGCGCGAGACGTGGCTGAAGACCCCGGAGGGATGGAAGCTCAAGTGCGTGGACAGCGTCCGGGATCAGAAGAGATTCGTGGACGGGAAGCGGGTAGATCCTACGAAACCGTACAATCCGAACGATCCGCCGTTCCAGCCCGACTCGACGGGAACAGACAAACCTTGAACCAACGGAGCGATCTGAAGTTCACCACCGGAGGGAGCACCGCATGAATCGATCGAATCGGCTCACGGCCACGGCCGCACTCCTGTACGCCACCCTGGTGCTCGGATGCACGCGCACCAATCAGGCCGATACCTCGGCTTCACCCGCGCCTGCGGCGCACGAGGGCCTGCACTGGAGCTACGAAGGAGAGACGGGGCCCGCCGCCTGGGGGACGCTCAGCCCCGGGTGGACGCCGTGCGGCAGTGGCCAGAGCCAGTCCCCGATCGATATCCACGAGACGATGCGGGCCGAGCTTCCGGCCATGAAGCGACAGTTCCTGCCGGCGCAGCTTCGGATCATCCATAAAGAACACGTGGCAGACGAGATCAACAACGGCCACACCATCCAGGTGAACTACACGGGGGGTGACACGCTCCGGATCGGAGACGAGGCGTTCGAGCTGAAGCAGTATCACTTCCATAGCCCCAGCGAGCATACGGTCGGTGGGAAGCACTATCCGATGGAGATGCACCTGGTTCACAAGTCTCCCGCGGGACAGCTCGCGGTGATCGGCGTGTTCATCGAGGAAGGTCTCCACAACGCGGCGTTCGATCCGGTCTGGGCGAACCTCCCGAAGACGAAGGGCGCCGAGACGCACGTCGAGAACGTGACGGTAGACATCAACCAGCTGCTTCCGAAGTCGACGGCATCCTATCGGTACGACGGCTCCCTCACGACACCGCCGTGCTCCGAGGGGGTGAAGTGGATCGTCATGGCGACGCCGATCCAGCTCTCGACGGATCAGGTCGGCGCCTTCCGCGCGCTCGTGCACGGGAACAACCGCCCCGTGCAGCCGCTGAACGGCCGGGCGGTGGTGACCGATCACGTGGCGACGGTGGCGGCCGGGTCGAGGTGAGGGTGTGACCTCGACCGGGACTACGGGGCGTGGGGGGACGCCGGCCCGTTTCGACCTGCAGCCTACGCTGAAGGGCAACCTCCTCACGCTCCGCCCCATGCGGCCGGAGGACTTCGACGCCCTCTTCGAGGCCGCGAAGGACCCTCTCATCTGGGAACAGCATCCGGACCGCGAGCGGTACACGGAGCCGCGGTTCCGCGTCTACTTCCAGGGCGGGCTCGACTCCGGCGGCGCGTTCCTCGTGATCGACAACGAGACCGGCCGCGTCATCGGGTCCACGCGGTATTGCGGCTACGCCCCGGAGCGCAGCGAGATCGAGATCGGCTGGACGTTCCTCGAGAGGAAGTACTGGGGCGGCCGGCACAACGGCGAGATGAAACGCCTCATGCTCGAGCACGCGTTTCGGTTCGTGGACCACGTCGTCTTCTTGATCGGCGAGGACAACTGGAGGTCGCGCCGCGCGGTCGAGAAGATCGGAGGCGTGCGGATCGAGGATCGGATCGACTCGAAGGGAGAACCTCGTGTGGTCTACCGGATCTCCGCCGCCGCCTATACGGGAGGTCGGAAGGCGTCGTGACCGCAACCAAGCGCCTCCTCTGACCATCCGAGGCGCGGGTCCGCGCTCCTGAAACCTGACTCCCCTTCCGGCTACCCTCGCATGGCACGAGCTGGGGTATTTCCAAAGAACAAGCCGCGGACTACCCTGAAGGGACACCCGCACACAGGAGGTAGTCCGATGAGAGCCGCCCACCCTTCGCCGACCGCGTACCTCTATCCGTTCCTGTGCGTCGCCCTCGCTTGCTTCGTCTCGCCCGGGATGGCGCAGCACGGCCACGAAGCCGAAAAAGCCGCGGAACGCACGATCCCGAAATCCATCCAGGAGGAGCACGAGGAGATCCACGCCGCGCTTGTCGAGGCCACGAAGGCGCCCGGACAGGTCGGCGCGGCCGCCCGGGAGCTTGCGAACGTGCTGCATCCGCACTTCGTCCGCGAGGAAGAGATCGCGCTCCCTCCGCTCGGGCTCCTGGAGCCGCTCGCCACCGGGAAGACGATTCCCGCCGAGACCATGAAGACGGTCCTCGCGATGACGGATCTGCTGCGCGCCGAGCTTCCGAAGA
>DASTBC010000092.1 GCA_035712245.1 Candidatus Eisenbacteria bacterium | reverse complement strand
CCAACCCGAGCCAGACCGAGCGGGGAAGCCCCAGCGCGGGGAGGATCGCGATCAGCGCGTACGCGATCACTGCGAGCGCCGCGTACCCATAGCTCGCCGCGCGAGGACCGAGCGAAACGACGAGCGTGCGCTTTCCCGCGGCACGGTCTGCGCGCACGTCCGGGAACTCGTTGATCCACAGGAAGGCCGCGATCAGGAGTCCGAGCGGAAGCGATGCCAGGAACGCGGCCTCGCTCCAGTCGCGGCGCTGCACGAGGTACGTGCCGCACGCGATGAGCGGGCCGTACGCAGCCGCGACCGCGATCTCGCCGAAACCTCGATAGCTCAGCCGGATCGGAGGTGCGTGATAGAAGTACGCGAGCCAGATACCCGCGAGCCCCAGCCAGAGCACTCCGGGATGCCGCTCGGCGGAGATGGCGAGCCCCACGGCGATTCCGATCAGGTAGCAGGCGATCGCGATGACCACGGTCTGCGTGCGGGTCAGGATGTTGTCCACGAGAACTCGCTTCCCGCCGGAGAACGGACTCCGGTCCTCGGGCCCCACGCCCTGGTCGGCGCCGGTGCTGAAGTCGACCACCTCGCCGGACGCGTTCTTGGCCACCTCGATCGCGAAGATCCCCAGGACCGTGAGGGCCAACCACTCCCAGTGCAGGGAGCCGTCGCGCGCCGCGGCCGCGGCGCCAAGAGTGATCGACGCGAACGAGGCGATGGAGACCTTGGGGTCGGCGAGCCTCCAGATGCCTCGGAGAAGCGACCGATCCGCCGCGTGGATCCCAGGCATCGCGGACACCTGCGCACGCGTGCGGTAGGGGCGCACGGTTCCGGTGCGGATCGGGCTCTCGAGCATCTTCATGAGGACCTCCGCTGGTCGCAATCCTCTTCTCCCATGGAACGGCATCGCATAGAGCGAGCCGACGGACCATCCGGCGCTACGATCCGGTCCGACTCGGTGCAACTGCCGCGGAAGGAGCCTGCTCGGGGGAGTGGGGCCGGAACGTCCGACCCGCGCTGCAACGGGCGGCATGACGCGCGCGGCAGGCTCTCCTGCCATCCTGTCAGAGGCCCTGCGTTGCGGATCGCCAGGAGACGAGCCGCTCTTGGAGCTGGCGCCGTGGAGAATCCCCGCCACCCTTGTGCGCGCGGAAGATCGAGGCTCCTGCGCGGGCACCCGGAGCAGACCCGGGTACGGTGCACCAGTGGCACAACGGATGCTTCTTCCATGCACCGGCGAATGCCGCGCGCCCATGACGGCGGGTATCGAGATTCCAGGAAAAGGGGGACGCCATGAAGGTGATCGTCGGAGTCGACAGCTCGAGCTTTTCCGATGCCGCGATCCGGCACGTGCTCGAGTCGGCATGGCCGAAGGGGACGAGCTTCCTCGTGATCTCGGCCGCGGAACCGGTGTTCCTCGCGCCGGGCGAGGCGCTGGCGCCGCAGGCGATCGCGACCTACGTCGGCCAGCAGGAGTCCTTCCACCGGCAGGTGGCCGAGCTGGCGGCGGCGCGCCTCCGCGATGCGGGGCTCGTGGCCCGCGGCGCGATGAAGCGCGGCGATCCACGGCTCGTGCTCGAGGAGACCGCGAAGTCCGAGCAGGCCGATCTCGTGGTCGTGGGCTCACACGGCCGCAGCGGCATCAAGAAGCTCTTCCTGGGCAGCGTGGCCGATCACGTCGTGACCCACGCGCCGTGTCCCGTTCTCGTGGTCAAGACGCCGGCGTGGCACCAGGTCAAGGCCGAGGCCGAGCGCGCTGCCACGGCCGCGGTGAGCTGACGGGGCGGACCGGGGCGTGTGTCGCGGGCGAGACATCGAGGACATGGATCGCCGTCGGGCTCTGTGCGTCGCTCCTCGTCCTGGGAGCGCCGGGGATGGCGAGCGGGGACGAGCCCCTGGATGGGTCCGCTCGGCATGAGACGGTAGTCTCCGCGCGTGCTCGGGCGGTACCTGTCTCGGGAATGGGAAGTCTTCTCCGGCTGAAGGCGGACCTTGGTGACGAGTCCTTCGTCACAGCGCTGAAGTTGAGCCGCGTCGATCTGAAGCACGCCGCGCGTCTGGATACCCTGATCGCCCCGATGCCGGGTGTGTCGCTCCTCTACCTTTCCCCCTTTCCCGCGTCCTTGCCGCAGGCGGATTCGATTCCGAAGCTCCTCCTCGTCTCCCTCCGTCTTCAGGCGTTCGCGGCGTACGAGTCCGGTCGCATCGTGACGTGGGGACCGATCAGCTCGGGCGGATCGCAGTCGCCGACGCGGACCGGCCTCTATCACCCGAACTGGAAGGACCGCCGCCACGTGAGCAGCGTGGACTCGACGTGGATCATGCCGTGGACCGTGAACATCGACGACCGCGTGGGAACCGCGCTCCATCAGTACTCGCTGCCGGGTCGGCCCGCGAGCCACTGCTGCATCCGGCTCCTCGAGTCGGACGCGCGGTGGATCTACGATTGGATCCGGACGAGCGCGCCCGGGCGGCGGGGAACTCCTGTCGTTCTGTTCGGGGAGTACCGGTTCGAGCTTCCGCCGCCGTGGAGATCGCTCCCGAGGAACCCGGGTCTGGCGACGCTCGGCGCGGACGAGGTCGACGACGCGCTGGACCTGCTGTACGGGCAACGGGAGGCGGTCACGTCCGACGGGGACTGAAACGTGGTAGCTTATGGGGCGTGCCAGCCCCGAGACGATCCCCGGCCTTGCCCGCGGGCCGGCGTGCCGCGCGCGGCATCGCCCCCTGCCTGCTCGTGCTCGCTTGCCTCGTTTCGTGCGGCAAGTCCAGCCGGCAGGAGGTCGGGAGCGCCGACGACCTGAGCGCGGCGCAAACGGACTCGCTGCTCGGCTTCTATGCGAAGGACCGTGCCGAGACGGAGGAATGGCTCCGCTCCAAGCCGACTTCGTACTTCGCCACCATTCATCGCCGTGACTTCGCGAACCAGGCTTCGCTCACCGTCGGGAGCGCGGCGGGGAACGACGTGACGCTCGACGAAGCCACGGTGAAGCCGAAGCACCTTCGGGTCACCGTGAACGGCGATTCCTTCCGTGTGGAGACGCTGGACCGGGGGGCGACGTTCACGGTGAAGGAGTCCACGATGGCGGCCGCGACGCTCCCTCCAGGAGCCCTGCAGGTCGGCCGGTTCACGCTGCGGCTCTCGCACCAGCGCTTCCCGGCCATCATCGTCTTCGATCCTCGGAGCCCGCACTATCAGAAGTACAAGGGCATCCCGTACTTTTCGCCCGATCTCGACTATCGCATCGTCGCGCCGCTGACCCCGAACCCCGAGCCCGACACGACGCTCATCCTCTCCACGCGCGGGAATCAGCGCCGCGCGGTCCGCGTGGGTTGGTTCGTTTTCGTCGTGAAGGGCGAGCGATGCCGGCTCGAGGCCACGCGTCTTCTCGAGCCCGGAGTGGGGGAGGAGGACTTCAGCCTCTTCTTCACGGACGCCACGACGGGGAAGGAGAGCTACAAGGTAGGGCGCTATCTCGAGGCCGAGCCCCTTCCGGACGGCCGGTACGTGCTCGACTTCAATCGCGCCTACAACCCGGCATGCGCGTACTCGGACCACTACAACTGTCCGATTCCTCCGCGCGAGAATCGCCTCACGGTCGCGATTCGCGCGGGAGAGATGGACCCGCACACCACGCACTGATACTGGGGGGAACATCATGCGTCGCACTCGGTCGTCGTCATCCCACATGGGTCAGGGAATCCTGGTTCGGTCCTTCGTCGTCCCGTCGGCACTGGTCTCACTCGCGTTGCTAGCACCGGTCGTCGAAGCACGGATCGGCATCCCGAAGAAGGTGAAGGACGCCGTCGGCAAATCCGCCGAACAGAAGGCCACGCCCCAGGCGCCCGAGGAGCCGGTCGTGTTCGACGAGGTGATCCTCGAACTCAACGACGAGCGGATCGGTAACGTTCTCGCCGCCTGCGCCCGAGTGGCCAAGGTGAGCGCCGCGCGCCCGCCTTTGGTGGAGAGATCGGACAAGGTGGGAGTCGACCGGCAGAAACTCCTCGACAAGCACGAGGAGAAGATCCGGGAGGAGCGAAACAAGCGCTCCGAGGTCGACATGTGCCGATCCGAGGGATACAACGCTGCGCGCGACCGAAAGATGCAGGAATACTCCCAGCGAGCTCTGAGCGATCCCGCGCTCCTCGAGAGGTACAAGAACGTAGCCCTGCAATACAACGCGGCAGCCGCATCCGGCGACACCGTGGCCATCCAGAAGGCTCAGGAGGCGATGCACGCGGAGATCCTGCCGAGCAAGGAGGACTCTGCCAAGGTCGTGCAACAGTGTGGCCCCATGCCCCCCCTCTCCGCCGAGGAGAAGAGACTCGACGCGCTCGACAAGGAGCTGGCTTCACTGCATGAGCAGATACGTGCCGTGGACGAGAAGATTGCCGCGGAGCAGGCGTCCTCCAAGACGGGGTTCAACCGCGAACAGTGGGGCATGGCTGTCGAGCGAATCCAGATGTACCTGAGCGCGAAGAGGTCCAAACCGAAGGACGCGCCTCGCGGCTTCACCGACGAGGAGATCGTTGCGATGGAGAAGCGACTGGAGGAGCTGAAGAGCGCCGCCTGCTGGTGACGCTTCCACGCCCGTGAAGACCCCGCGCGCCGCGGTCGTCCTCGCGATCGCGGCGCTCATCCTCTCGCTGCCCGGGACCGCGACACGCGTCGGCGCTGGAGGGCCGCGCCCGTCGACACTCTCCGTATGGCACGCGGAGTCCTGGCGTCCGTTCTGGCGCTCCGACAAGGCTCCCGGCCGCTGGGCGGCCGCGCACCCCACGATCGAGCGGGCTCTGCGCTGGAAGCGGCTCTCGAAGGGAGTGGACTGGGCCACCCTGCGGCTCTCCTGCGGCGGGGCATCCTGTCGCACTCGCCTCGTCGTGGCCCGTCTCGATCCCGCCCAGGTGGAACTCTCCCTTGCGATGGAACTCACGCGCGAGGACATGCGGCCCGCGTGGTCGATCGATGGCGCGCCCGCGACGGCGGTCCTCGCCGTGAACGCGGGCCAGTTCGTGAGCACGATGCCCTGGGGGTGGGTCGTGGTCGACGGACGTCCGCTTCTCCGGCCTGGGTACGGGCCGCTCTCGAGCGCCGTCTCCATCGGGGTGGACGGCGCGGTGCGATGGTTCCACGGAGACTCGCTGCTGAGCGCATCCGGGGTCGCCGCGGGATTTCAGTCCTATCCCACGCTGCTCGCGGGTGAGGGCGCCGTACCTCTCGCCATCCGGGAGCCCGGGAGGGGCGTGAACCTCAGCCACCGTGACACGAGGCTCGCGCTCGGCGCTCTGCGCGACGGAAGGCTCCTGATCGCCTTGACACGCTACGACGCAGTCGGAGAGATGGCCGGCGGGTTCCCCGTCGGTCCGACGACTCCCGAGATGGCCGCCATCATGGGCGCGCTCGGTGCGACCGACGCCGTGATGCTGGATGGAGGGATCTCGGCGCAGCTCCTCTTGCGCGAGACGCCGTCCGGGAAGAGCTATCGGTGGCCCGGCCTGCGGAAGGTGCCCCTCGCGCTCATCGGGAAGCCACGCGGCGCGAGGGCAGACCTCCCAGCGGCGAAGTAAACTCCCTGCGCGAACCGGAAACGGCTCCCCCCAGGGGTTGAAGTTCGCGGGTTTCCTTTGAATCTCTTTCACTCCCAGGGCTCCGACGCCCCTCCCGCGTTCGCCCAACGTACAAACACCTCCAGCCTCCTGTGACGCAATGTGTTAGCGGACTGAGCCACCGGCGCCATGCGCGCATGGCATCGTTCCTGCCACCCCGGACACTGCCTTCATTGGGGGGCGAGGATTGTGCCCGGATGGCGCGGTACTGGACCGAGCCGTGTCCGGCGACACGAGGCGAGACCTCGCGGCCCCCACGGCTTTTCACAGGACGTCCGCGCGAGAATGGCCCGGCGTCAAACGGGAAAGGGCATTCCATGCGAAGCATGACTCTGGCACTTGTCGCCGTGCTTGCGATCGCCGTAGCGGCTCCGGCGTTCGCGGGAGGCGGCTCCAAGGGTGATTGGGAACTGGGTGTGTACGGTGGGCGCGGGTTCCTGGACGACTACGGCGACCTTCAACCTGCAGACGCGTTCATCATCGGTGGGCGTCTCGGTCACTTTCTCTCCAACCGGCATAGCCTGGAGCTGTCGTATCAGGCGCTGACCACGGATTCCGATTTCGAGGATCCTCTTCTCGAGGACATCGAGGTCAAGCTCACTTCCTGGCGTCTCAATCTGCTTCACAACTTCGGTTCTCCAGGCAGCGGAGTGCGGCCCTTCCTCACGGTGGGCGGCGGCTCCGAGAAGACCGAAGTTCAGATCCCGACGGACGAGTTCGAGCAGCGTGATTTCGGCTGGAACGCGGGACTCGGTGTCCGCTTCTTCCTCTCGCCCAGTCTGAACCTGCGTCTCGACGGACGGTACGTCGGAGTCAAGGTGGGTGGTGATCTCGACGAGTCGGTGGGCAACATGGAGGCGACGGCCGGGCTGAGCTTCCTCTTCGGCGGCGGCGACGACGGTCCGGAAGAGACCGCGGCGGTCGCCACGCCGAACCAGGCTCCCACGGTCACGTGCACCGCGGATCGCTCCCAGGTCCTCCCGGGTGAGCCGGTGACGCTCACGGCGACGGCAACGGATCCCGAGGGCGATCCCGTCACCTACATGTGGACGTCCAGCGCGGGCCGGGTCAGCGGCAACGGAACCACGGCCACCCTGGACTTCACCGGAGTCACGGCTCCTTCCACGGCGACCGTGACCGTACGCGCCACGGACTCGAACGGGAACAGCGGGACCTCGGATTGCTCCGTGCAGCTCGCGCAAGCGCAGCGGCCCGCCGAGGCCGTGTCGTGCATCGCGGGCGGCTTCCCGAACAATCGCGCCCGGCTCAACAACGTGGACAAGGCATGCCTCGACGACGTGTCGTCTCGCCTCAGCGCGGATCCTCGCGCGCGCGTCGTCGTGGTCGGAAGCGCCGACACGGGAGAGGCTGCCGGCACCGCGCAGCAGCGTGCGGACGCCGTGCGCGATTACCTCGTGACCGAGCGCCGGATCGAGGCCACTCGAATCACGACCCAGTCCGGGACCTCCGCCCAGGGCCGGCAGGTGACGGTTTGGTTCGTACCCGAGGGAGCGACCGTACCGGGCCAGTAACGGTCCAGAAACTTCACCGGAAGCACCGGAAGGGGCGGGTCCATCAGGACCCGCCCCTTCACGCTCCGGATGAGGCTCCAGCGCTCGGTCCATTGACGGTGAGCGTTCGTCAGGGCACGGGGGTTGCTCCACCATACGTTCGAAGGTAGCCGAAGGTGGTCCTCCAGCCTCAACGACAACGGGAACACACGATGCGAACGTCAATTAACGCGATGCAGCGAACCGAGCGTGTTTGTCGAAATGGGTACGACCGCGGCGGTTTCGTGTTCTCGTTCCTCCTCACCGTCGCGCTCTTCCTCGTTCCGGTCCTCGCCTCCGCGCAGGTGTGGGTCCCGGTCGGCGTGCCGGGCGGGAACGTGCGCGAGCTCGCCGAGGATCCGCGCAACCCGGACCGCCTGTATCTCGGCACCGCCGACGGGATCCTCTACCGCTCCGAGGACGGTGGGCTGAACTGGGCCCGGCTCTCCCCTGGATTTCCCCGCAGGGGATGCAGTCTCGACGAGATCGTCGTGGACCGGAGCGGTGTCGTGTACGTCGGGTTCTGGGAAGTGCACGGCGGCGGCGGCGGCGGCGTGGCGTGGAGCTCGGACCGCGGAGAGACGTTTCACCTCCTGAAAGGGATCGAGGGGCGTTCGGTGCGCGCCCTCGCGATCTCGCCGACGAACCGCCGGGTTCTCGCGGCGGGAGCGCTCGACGGCGTCTACCTGTCGAGCAACGCGGGGAAGAGCTGGGCGCGCATCACGCCGGAGGGGCACCGCCAGCTCCGGAATTTCGGGTCGGTCGCCTTCGATCCCACCGACCCGCGCGTGATCTACGCGGGCACCTGGCATCTCGCCTGGAAGACCGTCGATGGAGGCGCTCACTGGACTCGGATGGATCGAGGGATGATCGACGACTCGGACGTGATGACGCTCACGATCGATCCCGGGAGCGCTCAGACGGTGTACGCGACGGCCTGCACCGGCATCTATCGCTCGACGAACGCTGGAGACCAGTGGACCAAGCTCAAGGGAATCCCGTTCTCCGCGCGGCGCACACGCTCGTTCGCTCTCGGGCGTGACGACCAAGACCTGCTCCTCGCGGGAACCACTCAGGGCTTATGGATGAGCCCGGACGGCGGCGCCACGTGGCGCCGCGCGACGAAGAAGCTCGTGATCAATGCCGTGGTCGCGCGCCCGGATGGATCGATCCTCGTAGGCACCGAGGAGGAGGGCATCCTGCGCAGCAAGGATGGGGGCCAGACCTGGATCTTGAGCAACACCGGATTCTCGGAACGCATGGTCGCCAACCTCCTGTTCGATCCTCCGAGGAACCGCGTCCTGATGGCCGCGTGGGGCGCGCGTGGCGGCGTGTACAGCGCCACCAATGTGGGGGGGCCCTGGACCCGTCTTTCGGAAGGGATCGAAGACCGTCAGGCGCTCTCGCTCGCGCTCTACGGCCGGACGGTTCTCGCGGGAACGGACGAAGGGATCTACGCCCGACCGGCGGGCTCGAGAACCTGGATCCCATGCCCGATTCACGTGGACGGAGCCGAGGTCCGCGCACGGGTGACGCAGCTCCACACGCTTGCGTCCGGAGATCTCGTGGCCGGGACTTCGGCGGGACTCTTCCGAAGTTCGGATGGAGGCGTCACCTGGTCCAGACCCGGTTCCGGCGGCGGGCAAGAGGTGCTCGGCCTCGCGGTGTCGGCCCGGAACCCCAATCTCCTCGTATCGGCGACGCGGTCCGGTTTCTTCCGGAGCAGGGATGGCGGCGTGACCTGGGGCCAGGTCTCCAAGCCGCTCGGCGTGACGCCTCACAATCTCGCATTCCTGCCGCTCGACGACCGCGTGCTCTTCGCGACGACGACCGGCGGCCTCTACCAGTCCAAGGATCAGGGAACCAAGTGGAAGCGGGTGAACGGCGGCATTCCGCATTCCGATCTCACCGGCATCGTCATCCACCCGGAGGGTCGCTCGATCCACGTGAGCGACTTCACGTGGGGCGGCATCTTCCGCAGCACGGACGGCGGCTCGACGTGGGAGCGCATGCCCACCGACGGGCTGGGCTCGGATCGCGTGTGGGCACTCAACGCGGACCCGTCCGATCCGGACCGCCTCCTCGCCTCCGCGTCGGCGGGTGGGCTTCATCTCTTCCTGCCGCGAAACGCCGCTCCGGCCGCGCGCGCGGAGAACGAGCTGGCTCCCGTGGCGGACGAGGAGTAGGAGCCACCTTCGTTCTGACGGATCGCCAGCGAGCGCGAGGTGGAGACCTCCCTGGACGGGTCGCGGATCCCATTTGCCGAGAGTCCCAGCCCACCGTACCCTGTCTGCGTGAGCGCGGACAACTTCTCGAACGTCTATGACGACGAGCGCCGGGCCGAGTCCTATGCCTGGCTCGAGTTCCCCGGCACCTACTACCTGGCGTATCGCGATCTCCCGACCATCCTGAACGAGCACGTCCGGGGGAGGCGTGCGCTGGATTTCGGGTGCGGCACGGGACGATCGACCCGGTTTCTACGCGGGCTGGGATACGACGCCGTGGGTGTGGACATCGCCGAACCCATGGTCGCGAAGGCGCGGGAGCTCGATCCGGCGGGGGACTACCGGGTCACCGCCGAGGGAGATCTCACCGGCCTCGAGCCGGGCTCCTTCGATCTCGTCCTCTCCGTGTTCACGTTCGACAACATCCCGAGTCTCGAGACGAAGACGTCGATCTTCCGCGGTCTCGGCCGTCTCCTCGGACCCGAGGGACGAGTGGTGAGCCTGGTCTCGTCTCCCGAGATCTACGTGCACGAGTGGGCGTCCTTCAGCACCAAGGCCTTTCCGGAGAATCAGACCGCGAAGAGCGGCGACCGGGTCCGAATCGTCATGCTCGACGTGAAGGACGCCCGGCCCGTCGAAGACGTGGTTTGCGCGGACGAGGACTACCGGAATGTGTACCGGCGCGCCAACCTCGAGGTGATCCGTACGTACCGACCCCTCGGAAGAGCCGACGAGCCGTACCCATGGGTGACCGAGACCACCGTGGCGCCCTGGGTTGTGTACGTGCTCGGCCGTGCGGCGTAGCGCGCGGGCCTCATCAACGCCGTCAAGCGGGGCTACCGCGCTCGCCCTCGGATGTCAGACCGCATGACAGATTGTCCGGCGTCGGGCAGGGGCGCCGGCACGGCTGACTTCGCAATCCTCGCTATCGCAGGCGGATGAGCCCGTTCTCGATCCGGGCACGTCTGATGCAGCCTCCCCCGTCGTGAGGGAGCAGAGCTTGGCGCCGGATCGCCGGCCCTCGGTGGATTCGACGTCCGGCGAACGAGTCACGCGAGGAAAGGAGAAGCCATGAAAGGATTCGTCAAGGATATCGAGGACGTGACCGAGAAGAACACGCACTTCCGGCACGTGGTCTACACGGGCAAGCACCTCCAGCTCGTGCTGATGAGCATTCCTCCCGGACAGGACATCGGCGAGGAGGTGCATCCGGACGGTGACCAGTTCTTCCGGGTGGAGAAGGGCAAAGGGGAGGTCTGGATCGACGGCCACCGGACGAAGATCGAGGGAGCGTTCGGGATCGTGGTTCCCGCGGGCGCGACGCACAACATCAAGAACACAGGCGAGAAGCCTCTGAAGCTCTACTCGATCTACGGGCCGCCGGAGCACGCCGACGGAACGGTGCACGCCACCAAGGCGGCGGCAAAGGCCTCGAAGGAGCACTTCGCCGGCGCAACCACCGAATGAGGGGGATGGCTCACGCGGCCGGAGCATGACGGCCCGTGGCGGCAGTGCACCGCCACGGGCCCGTGTCACGCAGGGTCACTTCGTGGCCGCTGCCTCCGACGCCACGGTGCTCCCGTTCGCATCTCGGAGCGCGATCGTTCCCAGGTTCAAAGCCTTGATCTGAGGCTCGATCTTCGCGCGGTCCCCGACGGCGACGATGAGCATCCGCTCGGGTGCGAGGTACTTCTTCGCCGCGTCCGTGAGATCCGCGGAGGTGAACGCGCGGAGACGTCCGGGCAGCGTCTGGTAGTAGTCGTCCGGTAACCCGAACGTGAAGAGGGACGCCATGGCTCCGCCCACCGAGCCGGAAGTCTCGAAACGTCCGGGGAGCGCCTGGATGCGCGCTCCGCGCGCGCGCCCCAGCTCCTGCTCGGTGACCGGGGACTCCTTCATGCTCGCGATTTCCTTCAGGATCTCGCCGATCGCCGGTCCGGTCACGTCGGTCCGCACGCCGCCGAACGCGAAGATACGACCTGGGCCCGCGTTCTCGGCCAGGGAAGAATAGGTGCCGTACGTGTAGCCGTTCTTCTCGCGGAGGTTCGTATTGATGCGGCTCGTGAATCCGCCGCCCATGACCGTGTTCATGATGTTGAGCCGGTCGTAGTCGGGGTCGTTGCGGGCCACCGAGGTCTGGCCCACGAGAAGCCGCGTCTGAGGCACGCCCGGTTTGTCCACGATGACGACGCGCGAGGCGATGGGCTCCACGGTCTTGAGGTCACGCTTCGCGGCGGTCGCGGCGGGATCCGCCTTCCATCCGCCGAAGAGCTCCGAGGCGAGCTTCCGGGCGTCACCCTGCTTCACGTCGCCGATCACGACGAGCGCGGCGTTCGCGGGCGTGTTCTCACGGGCGTGGAAGCGCGTCACGTCCTCTCGGGTGATCCTCTTGATGGACGCTTCCGTGCCGAGCGTGGTGTGTCCGTAGGGATGAGCCGGCCCGTAGAGCGAGGACAGGAACACGCGTGTCGCCGTGGCCGGCGCCGAATCCCGCTCCTCGATCAGGGATGTGAGGAGGTCCTGGCGCACGCGGTCCATCTCGGACTCGGGGAACGAGGGCTGGATGGCCACCTCGGCCAGGATGCCGAGCGCCTCCGAGGTCTTCGACGAGAGCGCCTGAATCCATCGCGAGCCGGCATCCATGTCGAAGCCGACGTTCCAGTTCGTTCCCAGCGCCTGGAGCCGCTTCGCGATTCCCATCGCGTCCGTCTTCTTCGTCCCGCTTTCCAGCATGTGCGTCGTGAAGAAGGAGAGCCCAGGGAGATCGGCCGGGTCCGCCGCGCTGCCCGAGCGGAAGACGAGCCCGGCGGTGACGAGCGGCAGGGAGTGGTCCTTGACGTGATAGACCGTGAGCCCGTTCGGGAGCGTCCAGCGGACGGGTCGGGGAAGCTGGAGCGCGGTGGCCGGGGCCGGCTTGGGGGGCTCCTTGCGCCAGGCTTCCTTCTCGTCCACGGGCGGAGGCGCGGAGGCGGACGCCGTGGGCGCCGGGGGCGTCGGCACCGCGGCGCCGAGCGTCTTCTCGCCTGGAATCCCGTGCACCACCACGCGCGCGCTCTTCGAAAGATAGCGTCCGACGTAGTCCTTCACCGTCGCGGGGGTCACCGTGGCGTAGCGTGCCAGGTCTTTCTCGAGGTAGTCGGGCGTTTTCAGGTAGTAGTTGTACCGGTTCAGGCGGTCGGCGATGCCGTTGAACCAGCCGACCCGCTCCAGGGAGCGTACGTTCTCCAGATAGACCGCCTGCCGCGAGGCTTCGACCTCGGACTCGGCCGGAGCTTCCGCGGCGAGTTTCGCGATCTCCTCGTCGATGATCTTCTCGAGCTCCTCGGCCGTGTGACCCGGCTTCGCCGTGGCGCGGATCACCAGCATCGACCCGAGGAGCGCCGGGTTGTAGTACGACATCACGTCCTGCGCGATCCGGAGCTCGAAGACGAGCCTCCGGTGGAGCCTGCTCGCGCGCTCTCCGCCGTCGCCGTAAGGGCTCGTGTTTCCGGTGAGGAGGTCCGAGACGATCATTCCCTCGGCGTCTCCGGGCTCGAACGCCTTCGGCACGATCCACGCCATGTAGACGCGGGGCAGCGACACGTCGTCCGGGACCACCGCGCGCCGCTCCGACGTGATCCGGGGCGTATTCGCGGTGATCGGGGGAACGTCGGCCCCTCGCGGGATCGACCCGAAGTACTTCGCGACGAGCGCCTTCGTCTTCGGGATGTCGATGTCGCCCACGATCGCGAGGCTGGCGTTGTTCGGGACGTAGTAGCGCTGATGGAACGCGCGGACGTCCTCGAGCTTCACCGCCTGGATGTCCTCGTGCGAGCCGATGACGTTCGCGTAGTACGGGTGCTCCTTGGGGAAGAGCTGGTGGAACATCTCCTCCTCGACCATCCCGTAGGGCACGTTCTCGACGCTCTGGCGCCGCTCGTTCCGTACGACGTCCTGCTGGTTCGAGAGCTTCACCTGGTCCACGCCGTCGAGGAGGAATCCCATGCGGTCGCTCTCGAGCCAGAGCGCCACCTCGAGCTGGTCCGCGGGAACGTCCTGGAGGTAGTTCGTCCGGTCGAAGTCGGTCGTGCCGTTGACGAGGGACGCGCCCGCCGTCTGGAGGTGCGTCCAGTGCATTCCGTCGGCCACGTGACGCGACCCCTTGAACATCATGTGCTCGAAGAGGTGGGCGAACCCGGTCCGTCCCGGCTCCTCGTTCGCGGGACCGACGTGATACCAGACGTTCACGCCCACCGTGGGAAGGCGGTCGTTCTTGCAGAGGATCACGTCGAGGCCGTTCGGGAGCTCGTACTTCTCGACCGCGACCTTCACGCGCGGAGGCGGCGAGGCCTGGGCGGTGGCGAGCGGCGCCAGAGGGGCGGCCGTGAGCGCCAGGACCAACACGAGAACGAGAGAGAACGAGCGCGGACTCCGCGGGGAGTGGGGACGCAGGGAACTCATGACGTATCTCCTCTACCGGTGGGAAGGATCGGCCAGCGGGATGATACGCCTATTTACGTGGAGAAGCGCGCCCCCTCTACCTCTGGGTCACGCGAGGCAGGCGGGCCAGGCTGAACCGCTCTCGCGGCGCGGGCGAGACCGCGACGGCCTCCGCCGCCTGCAGGGTGGGGCGCTCCTCGAGGATCGAGGCCCGGGAGAGCAGCACGAGCGCGTGGTCGCGCGTGCTGCGGAACTCGGCGAGGCGCGTGGGGGCGATCGAGGGGGCGCTCGGGATCTCCACCGTGAGGGGGTTCCGGTGCCGGCCGTTCTGGAGGAACTCGTAGTGCAGGTGCGGGCCGCTCGCGAGGCCCGACGAGCCGACCCGGCCGATGATCTGGCCCTGGGCCACGTGCACGCCGGGGCGCACGTCGGGCGCGATCGATCGCAGGTGCGCGTAGCGGGTCCGGATTCCCTGCGGGTGCCGCAGCTCCACGATCCGTCCGTATCCTCCAGCCCAGCCCGCGCGCGCGACGACTCCCGAGGCGGTCGCCTCCACGGGCGCTCCCGCCGGGGCGCCGTAGTCGATCCCCTCGTGCGCGCGGTATCGCTTGAGCACCGGATGGTACCGCCGGCTCGTGAAGCGGCTCGTGATCCGGTAGGGGACCGGATAGCGCAAGAACGCGCCTCGTAGCGACCGGCCCTGCTCGTCGAAGTACGCGTACCGTTCGCCCGGGAGCGCCTGGGGAAAGGCGCGGAACGTCTCGCCGCGCGTCGTGAACTCGATCGCGAGGAAGTGCCGGCTCCGGACGGATCCGTCCGACCGCACCTTTCGCTCGAGCGCGATCCGGAAGGTGTCGCCCCTCCTCAGGTCGCGCGTGAAGTCGACCTTCCACGCGAACACGTCGGCGAGCGCGTAGACGAGCTCCTCGAACTCCTTCGTGCCGAACCGGTCCGTGTCGCCGTCGAGGCGCGCCGACCAGAGGCTCGTCTCGATGACCCCCGAGACGATCACGGTGTCCATCTTGAACGGGGTGAGCTCGACGTGTGTCGTCCATCCGGAGTCCGCGTGCATGATGTGGATCGTGGAGTCCGGATGGAGCTGGAGGCGGATCCGGTCGGGACCGCCCGCCGCGCGGTCCGAGAATCGGAAGGAGACTCCGGGTCGGAGCGTCCGCGGGCTCCGGTACTTCGCGATCTGCTTCGTCACGAGCCGGATCTGCTCGGCGTCGTATCCACGCGACGCGAGGATCTCGGAGACGGCTCCGCCCGGGCGCAGCGTGTCGCTCTTCTGAGGCGCCGCCCACGTCACCGGGTCGAGCCGCGGCTCGAGGGCTTCGGGGCGCGTCAGGGGAGGGGGCACCGTGAGCGCGACCGAGAGCATGAAGACGCCGAGCGTGAGCCCGGCCACGATCGAGGTGTCGCGCTTCGCCGCGGCGTCCTCGGCCGCGCGCTTCCGCTTCGCGCTCACCGGCCGGGGCGTGCGCGGCCTCTTCGGTTTCGATTCGGCGGTCGCTGCGCCGGTCTTTCGTCTGGCTCCGATGCGGGTTTCCTCCCGGCGGCCGGCCCGGGGCCGGTCCTGATGAGGTCCAGGGAACCCCTATCGGCAGACGCCGAGCGATCCTGAGCGCGGGATGGAACGCGATGGCCGTCGCGGGTAGCATGGATGCGTCACGTGAGAGGGGAGCTGCGGGCGGGAGCCCGATGGCAATGGAAGGAGGAGGGATGAAGTCGACGGAAGCCCGGATGGCCGAGGCCATCCTCGATCAGCTGGAGCGGGAAGCACCCCGGACGCGCCGGGTTCTGGAGCAGGTCCCCGAGGGCAAGGAGACCTGGAAGCCGCACGAGAAGTCGATGGCGCTGGGCCCGCTGGCGGGACTCGTGGCCACGATGCCCTCATGGGTCACGATGATCCTCCAGACCGAGGACCTGGATCTGAATCCCCCGGGAGGATCCAACCCCCCACCGGCGCAGCCGCGCACGCGCACGGAGCTCCTGGCCGCGCACGACAAGGGGGTCGAAGAGGCGCGCGAGGCGTTGCGGAACGTCGCGGACGATCGCCTGCTCAAGCCCTGGAAGCTCCTCGTCTCGGGCAAGGTCGTGATGGACGAGCCGCGGCACGTCGTCCTCCGGGACACCCTGATGCACCAGTCGCATCACCGCGGCCAGCTGACCGTCTATCTGAGGCTCAACGGCGCGACGGTTCCATCGGTCTACGGTCCGACGGCGGACGATCCGCGATTCGCGTAGATCTCGCGCGCTACCGGCGCGGCCCCCAGTCGGGTTCCGACTCGGTGGCATCGTGGTGGCTCAGGTTCTCGAGGCCGCTTCCGTCGAGGCGGATCGTGTAGACGTCGTCGTCACCGCCCCCGTTGTACGCGTCGGTCACGAAGATCACGCGCGTGCCGTCCGGGGACCAGCGGGGAGTACGGCCCGGACTCGGAGAGTCGGGAGCGCCGCCCTGGGCGGGGATCACGTGCACGCCCTGCGGCGCGCCATAGACGAGCTTCGTACCGTCGGGGGACCACGAGAGCGAGTTCTTGGGCGTTCCATCCGACGTGATGCGCGCGGCCCCCGTGCCGTTCCGCGCGATCGTGTAGACGTCGTTCACGGCCTGGCCCGCGAGTCCAGTCGAGACATAAGCGAGCCTGCTGCCGTCCGGGCTCCAGGCCACGTGCTCGGCGCCCACTCCCAGCGAGCGCTTGCCGGTCGCGTCGGCCTTCATGATGCAGAGGCTCTCGGCGACGAGCGCGATCTCCGTCCCGTCCGGGGACCACTCCGCGCGCCTTCCCGGGGCGAGCCCGGCTTGTCCCGACCCGTTCACGTTCATGACGAAGACGTTGTCCGGGCTCAGCTCGCGCCGGAACAGGATGCGGGCCCCGTCGGGGGAGAGAACGGGTGCCGCATCGACCACGCTGTTGAACGTGAGGCGGCGAACGTTCGTCCCGTCGTCCCGCATGACGTAGATCTCGCCGTGGCCCTCGTCGCGGTCGCTCACGAACACGACGGTGCCGGGAACGACCGGATCGGGCTCTGGACCCGTGGGCCCGTGTTCCGAGGACAAACAACCGGACAGGAAGAGGCAAAGGGCTGCCACGAACGAAATCGTGCGTCCGAGCACGGATAGACCCCCCGGGCCGACGCGGCCCAGAATCGGTGGATCGATGTGGTGGAGAGACCCTCTGATGTATCGGCAGAAGGGGCGGGATTGTGTAGTAATTTAAGTAGCTTTACTGCAGCTGATTACGGCTATCAGCTGATGTTCTTTAGGAGCGCCTCGTTGGTTGGGTACTGCTCCATGATCTTCCGGAGCTCGAGGATCGCCTGTTTCGGGGGGAGCTCGAGCGCTCTCCGCCTGAGCTTGTTGATCGCGTCGATCTCCTGCTTCGAGTAGAGGAGCTCGTCCCGCCGCGTCCCGCTCTTCGCGATGTTGATCGCGGGGAACACACGCTGATCCGCGATCTGGCGATCCAGCACGATCTCGCTGTTCCCGGTTCCCTTGAACTCCTCGAAGATGAGGTCGTCCATGCGCGACCCGGTCTCGATCAACGCGGTCGCGAGCACGGTGATCGAACCGCCCCCTTCCACGTTCCGAGCCATGCCGAAGAACTGCCTCGGAATCTCGAGCGCGCGGGAGTCGAGCCCTCCGGTCATCGTGCGTCCGGACTCGGCTCCGTACGAGTTGAAGGCGCGCCCCATCCGCGTGAGACTGTCCACGAGCACCACCACGTGCCGCCCGCACGTGACGTCGCACCGCGCCTTGGCCATGCACATCGACGCGAGCTGCACGTGGTCTTCCAGGGACTGGTCGCTGCTCGAGGCGAGCACCTCGGCCGGGACCGTGCGGCGGAAGTGGGTCACCTCCTCTGGCCGCTCGTCCACGAGCAGCACCGTCACGAGCGTGTCCGGCGCATCCGCCAGGATCGCCGTGGCCAGCTCCTCGAGGAGCGTGGTCTTGCCCGCCTTCGGCGGCGAGACGATGAGCCCGCGCGTGCCGCGCCCCACGGGCGCGAAGAGGTCGATGATGCGCATCGACACGTTCCCCGTCGCTCCGAGGCGGAAGCGCCGGTCGGGATTCGTCGCGGTGAGCTTCGTGAAGGGAACGCGCTGCGCGAACGCCTCGGGAGCCAGTCCGCAGATCGACTCGACCCGGTCGAGCCGCATGCCCTGCTTCTCCGGACGCGCCGTGCCGGACACGAGCGCGCCGGCCACGAGCTGGAACCGGCTGATGACACCCGCGGGAACGAACACGTCCTGGCGGGTGGGAGCGAACGAGCGGGAGGGGTCGCGAAGGAACCCGCCCCCCCGGTCGAGGACGTCGAGGATTCCGGAGACGGTCATGGAGACCTGGTTATATCACCTTTCAGGGCGTTCATCTCCAAGGGAGGGGATCGTGCTCGTCCCGCCGGATGATACTACCGCATGCCGAGTGCCGCCCCCAGGGCGCCGGCTCCGAGGACGAGCCACGCCGCGTTCACCCGGAAGCGCAGGAGCAGGAGGGCCGCCACCACCGCCACGAGCGCGGAGATCCAGTCGGTGATGGCGGATCGCGCGAGCAGGAACGACACGACGGCCATCACCGCGAGGGAGCCGATCACGAGGCCGTCGAGCACCGCTCCCGCGGCCCGCGAGCGCCGGAGCCGGGGCACGAGCGGACCGCTGAGCGCGACGAGCACGAACGAGGGGAGGAACATGCCCAAGGTGGCGGCCGCCGCGCCGGGCCAGCCCGCGAGGAGGTACCCGATGAAGGTCGCGGTCGCGCTGAGGGGTCCCGGCGTGAACTGACCCACCGCGACCGCGTCCAGGAGCTGGGACTCGCTGAGCCATCGCCATCGCTCGACGAGATCGGCCCGGAGGAACGCGACGAGGACGTACCCGCTCCCGAAGAGCACGGAGCCGGTCTTGAGGAAGACGAGGAAGAGGCCCCATGTCGTCACGGGTACCGCCGCCGCGGCGGCGGGCGCGACGGCCGCGGCCAGGAGGGCCGGCCCGGATGGATCGGATGGACCGGATGGACCGGATGGGCTGGCTGGGCCCGCTGACGGCAGCAGGCCAAGCGCCGGGGCCGTTTCGCGAGTCCCTCCTCCGACGCCGAGGATCGCGGCGAAGAGGCCCGCGACTCCGATCACCACCAGCTCGTGCGCCCCGAGGGCGTAGGAGATCAGGGCCGCGACCGCGAGGATCGCGAGCCCGCGGGTTCGCACCGCCTCGCGGCCCAGGCTCCACACGGCCTGGACGACGATGACGGCGATCACCGGCTGGATCGCGAGCAGCGCGCCCTTGGCGACGGGGTAGGATCCGAACCGGACGTAGGACCACGCCATCGCCGTCACGATCAGCGCGGCGGGCAGGATGAAGCAGATCCCCGCGATCAGGAGGCCGGACGCGCCCCCGCGGCGGAGCCCCAGGTGGATCGCCATCTCGGTCGAGTTGGGACCCGGGATCATGTGCGTCGCCGCGAGGAGATCCAGGAAGTCCTGGCGGGAGAGCCAGCGACGGCGGCGGACGACCTCGTCTTCCATGAGCGCGATGTGCGCGGCGGGGCCGCCGAAGCCGATCGTGCCGAGCTTGAGGAACACCCACGCGATCTCGCTCCGGAGCCCGCGCGGTGCCGAGGGATCGCTCACCGTGCGGCGGCCGCCAAGGTCCCCATGAAGCCCAGGCTACACCGGCGAGTGCGTCGGAGGAAAAGGGGCGTGGGGTGGGTGGCTGCGGCGGGGCCCGAAGGCGGGGCTACCTCATCTCCGCCAGACGGTAGAGCCGCTCCACGTTCGACTGCGTCCATGCGCGCAGCCGCTCCACGTCCTCCGCGCGCTCGGGACGGGCCTCGTACCGGTTCGTCTCGGGATTCCGCCGCACGAGGTGGTGGAAGCGCCGCTGGGCTCCGAGGAACTCCTCGATCGGGGGCCGCTCGGCGGGATTCGCCGAGCAGTCCTTGACGGAGCCGCCCTTCCCCTTCTCCCAGACGAACGCGGGGAAGACGCCCGTCTGGGCGCCCAGCGTCGCGAGGCGGATCGTCTCTCCGTCCTCGTACTTCCAGCCGCTGATGCAGGGAGCGGGAACGAAGAGCACCGCGGTTCCTTCCCGGCAGTCGAGCGACCGCTCCACGGTCTTCACGAAGAGCTTTCCGTGCGCGGGGCTCACCTGCGCGACCATCCCGGCGCCGGCGGCGATCGCGAGGTGCACGTAGTCGAGCGGGATCTGCGTGTTGCCGAGGGACGAGCTGCCGGTGGGCGTGGTGCTCGTATCCGCGTACGGCATCGACGCGGGGCTCAGCTGGAAGCCGGTGTTCGCGAAGATCTCGTTCACGAGAACCATCAGCATCACGCGCGACCGCCGCGCGATCGTGTGCAGGAACGCGCGGAGCCCGATCGCCAGCGCGCCGCCGTCGCCGCTCGCGCCGATCACCTGGATGGGCTCCTCGATGGCGCCGTGGTCGTAGAGCAGGTCCGAGACGTCCCGGGCGGCCTCCGCCAGGGTCGGTGCGGACTCGAACACGTTGTGGATGATGGAGAACGACTTCGTGAACTCGTCCGGGGGCCGGTACTCGCGGCCCCACGCCACCACGTTCGGGAAGGCGAGCGTCGAGACCTCGGCGCAGGAGGTGCCGAGCGTGAACACGGTCTTCCGCCCGTTGTCCGTGACGCGTCCCACGTTCTGGAGCGCGACCGCCTCCATGCACCCGGGGCAGAGGGTCGAGCCGGGCCGGAAGCAGGACTCCCGGAGCGCGATCTCCTTGTAGCCGCTCATCGCGTGCCTCCCATCACCGGCGCGCCCGGCATCGGAGCTCCCGAGGCCAGCGGGACGCCCTCGTGGAAGGCCATCCAGGGTGGCATCGCCGCGCCCGTGATCGCCCCGCGCGCGTGGTCGAGCATGCGCTCCCAGGTCGCTTCGGAGACATTCGCGCCGCCGAGACCCGCGAACGCGCTCACCACTCTCGGCGGCCGGTCGAGATCCGAGAGCGCGTCCACCACGTCCATCGTGAGGTGGCCGCGTCCCGAGTGATGCGCCTGGTTCACGACCAGCACGACGCGCGCGCGCGCGAGCCGCGCGCGCACCGCCTGGCGCGGGAACGGCGTGAGGAGCCGGATCGCCATCCCCGCCACCTTCTCGCCGTGGCGCCGCTCGTAATCCTCGCGGATCGTCTCGAACGTGCCGAAATCGGGGCCCATGCTCACGACGGCAATGTCCACGGCGCCGTCCTCGGGCCACCCCACCGCGTCGAAGAACGCGAGCCCCGGACGTCCGAACCGCCTCTCGAAGTCGGCGCCGATCCTCGGGAGCACGTCCAGCACGCGCTCGATCCGCCGCTTCTGATCCATCTTGAAGCCCTGGAAATGGAGCGACGTGACGCAGTTCCCGAAGGCCGTGTCCCCGTTCAGGAGACCCGGATACGGACACGGCCGGATCCACTCGTCCTGGAACGCATGGATCTCCCGGTCCGGCTCGACCGTGAGCCGCGCGTTCCGGTGGCTGTCCTTGATGCCGTAGTAGCCGGGCATGGTCGGCGTCAGGATGTCGGGATGCATGCCGAGGCACGGAGCCTGGAGGATCGTGTCGTAGATCTGCTGCTTCCCGCTGCAGCAGATCTGGATCCAGCCGTCGTCCCGGTGCGCGAGCGTGTCGGATGGATCTCCCTCGATGCAGAGGGGGAAGTTCGCCGTCGCGCGGTAGACGTCGATCATCATCACGTTCCCGAGCCCGCTCGCGCCGAGCGATCGCGTGGTCTCGGTCATGTGGTCGAGCCCGACGGAGCTGGTGGCGGTGGGGAAGACGAGGTCGCGGCACGCCGCCGCGGCGCCGACCAAGTAGTCGGCCACGGCGTGCTCCGCTTCCATCAGCTTCACGCGCTTCTTCCCGGCCCCCGGTCCCGCCAGGTGCGCCGCCACGGTCTCGATCCACTTGGTCGAGGGCGTGATCGGGAATCCTGCGAAGAGCACGCAGCGCCACATCTGGAGCGTGGCCAGGGCGGCTGCCGTGTTCCCGTCGGCGGTGATGGACTCGCGGCTCTCGTACAGCGGGCGGTGCGCGGCGCGCACGGGGTCGAGGTCGACCGCGCCCGGATACATCTCGCCGCAGGCGGTGGGATGGTGGTTCCGAAGGGGAGCGGCGGGCGCCGGGGTCGAGCTCATGGGGTCAAGGCCTCCTCCCAGTGTTCCTCGAACGGAAGCTGCTCGAAGAGATGCTCGGGACAGACCGCGACGCACTCGCCGCAGAGCTTGCAGTAGGTGGTGACTTCGACGCCGGTCACGAGCATTCCCTTCACCTCGTCGGGCTCGAACAGGATCACGCCCTCGGGGCAGTTCGTGACGCAGTGGGCGCATCCGGTGCACGCTGCGTTCGGGTCGTGGAACCGGAGCCGGAATCCGGCGGGCGCGTAGTCCGCCGTGCGGTTCTGGCGCGAGAGGCGGAGCGGCGACTGCGCGCCGGTCGGCAGATCGCCGTAGCCCGACCATCCCGCGGGCCGGTGGTCCTCGGTCTCGGCGAAGGAGAACACCCCTTCCTCGATCGCCTCGGCGGAAGCGAGGAGCGCGGACCGGTTCCGTTCCAGCACGGCCTCGGGCACGCGGCGCTTCTTCAGGGTCAGCAGGAACGAGTCCACCACCGCCTCGATGGGGAAGCCCCCGATCGCGTGCGCGGCCGCCACGTAGAGGGCCACGTTCCCGATCGCGTGCTTCAGGTGCTTCTCCCCGATCGCGTTCCCCGAAATCGTGATCACGCGGCCCGAGAGCCGGAAGTGCCGCGCGCACTCCTCGGGGGATCGGCGCGTGTTCAGCACGAACGTGCCTCCGGGGGGAACTCCGAGCGCGAAGTCCGTGGACCGCGCCGCGCTCTCGTCCATGAGCACCGACATGGTCGGCCGGGTGACCTCGCACGCGACCCGGATGGGACGCGCGCTCACCCTCAGGAAGGAGCGGATCGCGGCGCCGCGGCGCGCGCTCGAGAAGAACGGCCACTCCTGCACGTGGAGGTCGGGATCGCGAAGCATGAGGCCGGCCAGGCTCTGGAACGCGAGCACCAGCCCGCCGCCCGCGCGGCCGTCTCCGCGGATCTCGAGCACGCGGCTCTGCAGGATGGAACGGAGATCGAGAACGTCCACGGCAGCCCTACTTCTTGGTCCAGAGGATCGCGTGGCCCGGGCAATCCGCCATCATCTTCTCGAGCGCGGGGCGGAGCGACTCGTCGAGGGCGGTGTTGTAGGCCTCGGCGACCTTCTCGTCCTCGACCTCGCGAAACGCCTGCGGCAGGGCCTTGATGCAGTCGCCGCACTCGGTGCAGAGGTCGGCATCGACGTGGAATTCCGGTACGTTCGCCATGGTTCACCTCCCGCCATTACTTTCGCCCGTTCCACCCCGTTTCGGACACGGCACTTTGGTAGGTACCCCGGTGCGCCCACCGAGGGCGATGGCCCGGTGCCGTCGAGACGATAGCCTTTCGCATGGACCCTGCCGACGATACGGGGAGGAGGAACCGCCGATGACGAAGCCCTTGCCGCACGATGCCGTTCTCGAGCCCGCCGGCACGCGCACGCTCGACCGGCGCCGGTTCCTGCTCCAGCTCGGCATCCTCGCGGGCGTGGGGGCGCTTCCGGTCGTCGCGGGACGCTCGCGCGAACGCGGCGCAACCCGCCTCGAGATCGCCCGTCCGGCGCTCGGCACGTGGGTCCGTGTGGTCGTCGAGGAGGACGACGGCGCGCGCGGGACGCGCGCGGTCGAGGCCGCCTTCGCCGCGATCCGCACCGTCGACCTGCAGATGAGCGTTCACCGCGAGGACAGCCAGGTCACCCGCATCAATGCCGCCGCGGGGCAGGGATCGGTCCACGTCGACGCCGCGGTGCAGGACGTCGTCGAACGCGCGTGCGCGGGCGCGCGCGCCACGAGCGGTCTCTACGATCCGACGATCCTGCCGCTCATGAAGCTCTATGGCTTCTACGGAACCGGGCGCGATCGCTATCCGACCGATCGCGAGATCTCGGCCGCGCTGGAGCGTACGGGCCACCGTCACGTCGTCATCGACCGCGCGGCCGGAACGATCGGCATCGCACGCTCCGGCGTGGCCATCGATCTCGGCTCGATCGGCAAGGGCTACGCGCTCGACCGCGCGATCGACGCCATCCGGGAGCATGGGGTCCGCTCGGCGCTGGTGGACGTGGGAGGAAACGTCTACGGACTGGGCTCCCCCTCCGGTCATCCGGAAGGGTGGACCGTCGGCGTGCTCCACCCCGTCACCGGCCGGGTGGACCGCACCTTCACGCTCCGGGACCGCGCCGTCGCCACGAGCGGCAACGCGGAGCAGTCCCGCGTCCTCGGCGGCAGGCGCGTCGGCCATCTGTTGGACGCTCGGCGCGGCCGTCCCGCGGATGGGCCGCTCTCGGTGAGCGTCGAGGCGGAGAACGGGACGGACTCCGACCGACTCTCGACCACCGCGTTCCTTCTCGGCCCCGGCCGGTTCACCGGCTTCCCGGGCGCGCTGCGCACCCACTTCATCGGCTGACGGACATGGAGCGCGTCATCCAGCTCCATACCTTCGGCCGCGGCGGAATCCATCCCGACCCGATGAAGCGGGAGACGCGCGACCGTCCCATCGAGCCGATCGCTCCGCTTCCGTCCGACGTGTGGCTTCCGCTCCTGCAGCACATCGGCGAGCCCTCCCAGCCGCTCGTGAAGAAGGGAGACAAGGTGGTTCGCGGGCAGAAGATCGCGGACGGCGGCCCCAACGGGGTCCCGCTCCACGCGACGGTATCCGGGAAGGTGCGGCCCATCGAGCGGCGCCCGCATCCCACGCTCGTGCTGGCCGACTCGATCGCGATCCAGAGGGAAGGGGAGGCCGAGCTGGAGTTCCCCCAGGACCCGGGCTGGCGCGGGATCTCGCGCGAGGAGGCGCTCGAGCGGATCCGTGAGGCCGGCATCGTGGGCCTGGGCGGCGCGGCCTTCCCGACCCACCGCAAGCTGTCGCTCCCGAAGGGCGTCGCCGTGGACACGCTGGTCCTGAACGGCGCCGAGTGCGAGCCGTATCTCACCTCCGACTACCGTCTCATGCTCGCGGAACCCGAGGCGATCGTCGAGGGTGCGTTCGCGATGGCGCGCATCGTCGGCGTGCGCCGGATCCTGGTCGGGATCGAGACGGACAAGGGGAAGGCGATCGACGCGCTCCGCGACGCGGCCGCCGAGATCCAGTCGGCGCTCGTGGAGAGCGGGATCTCCTTCGTCGTCGTCCCGTGCGAGGTGCGGTATCCGCAGGGCGCCGAGCGCCAGCT
>DASTBC010000091.1 GCA_035712245.1 Candidatus Eisenbacteria bacterium | reverse complement strand
AACGTCGCGAGGTGGATGTCGTGGCGCGCGGCAAGTCCGCGAATCTGATGGAAGGACCGGATCTTGTCCCCCTTGTCGGGAGGAAACGGGATCCGGTGGCAGAGATAGAGGAGGTTCATGCGCGGAGCATACGGGAAGGCCGCGGTCTGCGCCGGCCGCCGATCACGGCGGATGGGGTCTCGATCTCGGCGCCTTTCCGAGGGCTACTTCAGGAGGACGAGACGCCGGTCATGACGGATCCGTCCCGCTTCGAGCCGGTACTGGTACACGCCCGCGGCGGCGCGCTCCCCCGCGGCGGTGAGGCCGTCCCAGGTGAGCGTCCCCGACTGCCACGGGGAGCGCTCCAGGAGCGTGCGCACGAGGCGCCCGTGCACGTCGTAGATGCGCACGGACAGGGGCGCCCCGGCGAGGCTTCCCTCCAGCTGCATCTCGATCCGCGTGGAGCCCTGGAACGGGTTTGGCCGGTTTCGGAAATGCACCACGCGCGGCGCCCGCGCCGACGAAACGGGGACGGCCGTGACGACGCCCACGGTCACGGTCGTGGTGGTCGTGTCCGTCTCGCCGAGTCCGTCGGTCGCGATCCAGGTCACGGTGTACGGGCTCCCCGCCGTGTCTCCCGGCCCCAGAGTTCCGGAGAGCGTCGCGGTGGCGGGAGAAACCGAAGGCGTGTGCTCGAACGACAGCCCGGGCGGTAAGCCCGACGCGGTGATCGTGAGCGTCCGCCCGGCGTCCGGGTCGCTCGCGGTCGCGATGATGCTGGTGCTTCCGCCTTCGGAGGCCTCCACCTGGGCCGGCGCGGAGATCGCGATCGGACCCAGGCCCTGGTACGTGAACCGGGCCGGTTCCCTGCAGAGCCTCGTCCGGAACGTCAGGTCGGTCGCGGACACCGTCCATTCGTACTGCGTGGACGCCTGCAGGGGCTCGGTGTGCTGCCAGAACGTGTCGGACGTGGACTCGGTGAACACGAGCGTGCCCGACGGAAGCTCTCGCAGCTGGAACTCGTAGAGCACCTCGTCGAACGGCGTGAGATCCACGGAACGCCGCCAGTGGAACGTGATGGGAAGGCCCTGCACGATGCCCTGGTTCGCGGGCGCGGTGAGGTCGAACGGCTTGGGATACCGCGGAGGGCCCAGCGGCGAATCGTAGATCGCCTTCACCGCGTTCGGCCTTCCCCATCCGTAGGTCGTGCTGTCCGGATTCGAGGCCCGGTCCGCCGTCACCTTGAGCGCGTAGCGCACCTCCTGCGCGGTCCAGTCCGGATGCGCCTCCATGACGAGCGCGGCGGCCCCCGCCACGAGGGGCGTCGCGAGCGAGGTGCCGGTCGCGTATCCGAGACAGGTCGTGCAGCTGGCGTCGGCCCACGCGGTCTCGCGGCCCTGCGCCACGAGGTCGGGCTTGCCGCGCCCGTCCTGCGTGGGGCCTCGCGAGGCGAAGATGTAGATGTTGTTGAGGGAATCCACGGCGCTCACCGAGATCATGCTGTCGCAGTCCGAAGGAGTCCACATCGTGGTGGCGCCCGGGCCGAAGTTCCCCATCGCCGCGACGACCACCACGCCGTGACGGACCAGCGTGTTGGTGGCCAGCGCCATCGGAGTGGTGTCGCCGTTCAGCTGGCTCTGCGGCACGGCGGCGACCATGGACGTCGAGAGAAGATCCACGCCGATGCTGTCGACCCACTCCGCGGCGGCCAGCCAGAGATCGACCGTCTGATTCGTCGAGAGATCGATGTCGTGCGTCTTCGCGAGCACGAAGGACGCGTTGTACGCGGGACCCACGAACGTGCCGGGCTTGTAGCCGCCGAGGATGGACCAGCACCCGGTGCCATGGTTCCACTGCCCCGGCGGATCCCCCGCCTGGTTCGCCGTCTCGCCGTTCGAATCGACGAAGTCCCACTCGGCGATTCGCTTCAGCTGCGAGACGAAGGTGTGGTCCTTCCGGAATCCGGTGTCGAAGATTCCGATCACGATGCCCGCCGCGCTGTACCCGGAGTCGTGCGCCGCGATCGTGTTGAGAGCCGTGTTGGGGGTGCGGAGGTATCCGTAGTGGGTCGGCGGACCCGGGTCCGCGAGCTGCGGGACGAGCGTCCCGACCGGCTCGAGCTTCCTCACGTACGGCAGGCGCGCGATGCGGCGCGCTCCTTCGAGGTCCACCTCGGCGCTCACCGCGTTCAGCCACCGGCTGGGGCGGCGGATCACGGCTCCGGCGTCCGCGACCCCCTTCAGATACCGGGGAAGTACGCCGACATCTTCGAACTGGGGGACGAAGGTCCCGCCCTGGAGCTTCGCCCTCCGCGCCTTGGAGCGGGGGGAGAGGGAGAACTCGGCGTCCCGGAGCGCTCGCGCGAAGGCGACGGGATCGGCCTCACCCTTGTCGGTGAAGTAGATCCAGACCGCGGCACGCCCGTCCCCCTCGAGAAGCCGGACCGTCTCCGCGTCGAGCGGGTCCGCGCCGGAGGCCGCGGCGTTCCTCGTCTCGGCCGCCGCGAGCGACAGAAGAAAGCACGGGAGCGCAAAGCGCAGCGCGGCGAGCACGGAACGAGCCTTCCCGATGAGCAGTCTCACGTACCTCGAGGATCGGCGGATGTATGCGGGGAGACGGAACCCAGCCCCAGTCGGTCCCGACATTCGTATGAGGTCGCACTGGCGAAATTCGACGCTTCCTGTTTAGTATGACACAGTTGCGGGCGCGACGCAACGGCTTTGTCCCGTCTTCGACTCGCGATACAATGGGTGCTCCGTGCGCGACCTGATCCTCCTCGCCGTCCTGGTGGCCTGCATCCCGATCTCCTTCCTGAAGCCGTACATCGGGATCTACGTCTGGTACTGGATCGGGTTCATGAATCCCCACCGCTTCACCTACGGGTTCATGTACTCGTTCCCGGTCGCCATGGGAGTGGGCGCCGCCACGATCGCGGGGAGCTTCCTGGTGCGGCGCAAGGCCCCCCTGCTCCGGTCTCCCGAGATGGTGATCCTCCTCATCCTCGCCGCCCTGTTCACCGTCAACACTCTCTTCGCGCTCTTTCCCTCGGCGTGGAAGGAGTGGGACACGACGATCAAGGTGCTCATCATGACCTTCTTCACCGTGGTCCTCATCGACACGCGCGAGAAGCTTCGCTACCTCGTGATCGTCACGGTCGTCTCGATCGGACTGGTGGCGGCGAAGGGAGCGATCTGGGGGATGTTCACGTCCGCGCAGTACCGCCTGTGGGGGCCGGCGGGGTCTTTCCTCGAGGACAACAACTCGATGGCGCTCGCGCTCAACATGCTGCTCCCCATCGCCCTCTTCCTCGCGAAGACCGAGCCGAAGCGCATGGCGCGGCTCTTCTTCTTCGGCATGTTCCTGTGCTGCATGTTCAGCGTGTTCCTGACCTACTCGCGAGGAGGCCTCCTGGGGCTGGTCGCGGTGATCTCGATGCTCGTGTACCGGGCCAGGCGCAACATCTGGCTCATGCTGGCGACGGTGGCCGTGTTCGGCACGATCCTGGCCTTCATTCCCAGCCACTGGTACGACCGGATGAAGACCATCCAGACCTACGAGCAGGACGAGTCCGCGCAGAGCCGTCTCCAGACCTGGGGATTCGCATGGGAGCTCGCGCTCGACCGGCCGCTCACGGGCGGCGGCTTCGAGGGCTTCCGCGCCAATCCGTCGGACAAGAATCCCCACAGCATCTACTTCGGGATCCTCGGAGAGCAGGGCTTCATCGCGCTCGGGTTCTTCATCGCGCTCTTGATCTCGTGTCAGCTGAGCCTCGGGAGGATGGAGCGCGAGGCGAAGCGAAGACCCGAGCTCCGATGGTACGGCGATCTCGCCGCGATGCTGCGCATCTCGCTCATCGGATACATGGTCTCCGGGGCGTTCCTGAACCTCCAGTACTTCGACTTCTTCTATCTGGTCGTCGGGTTCGTCGCCATCATGCGCTATCTGTTGCCGCGGGAGCCGGTGCCGTCCGAGGCGGCGGAGCCGGTCCGGGCCAGGCGCCCGGTTCGATGGGGGCCCGAGCGGGCGCCCCAGACGACGGGCTGAGAGTTCCAGGAGTGCCGGAACGATGGACATGAAGCTGCGATCCATGATAGGGTTAGCCCGTTCCGCCAACGTCCCGTTCGGCCCGGTGGAACAGGAATCCCGCCGACTTCCATGAGCCAGCGCCGACCAGGAGATCCCGAGATGGGGGGTGGGGCCCCTCGAATCAGCATGGGCGTGCCCGTCTTCAACGGCGAAACCCACCTCCGCGCCGCGCTCGACTCGCTCCTCGGCCAGACGTTCCAGGACTTCGAGATCGTCATCTCGGACAACCATTCGACCGACGGCACCGATGCGATCTGCCGGGAGTATGCGTCGAAGGACGCGCGCATCCGATACACGCGCGCCGAGCGCAACCGAGGCGCGTCCTGGAACTTCAATCACGTGCTCGAGCAGTCACGCGGGCATTACTTCAAGTGGGCTTCGGCGAACGACCTCCATGATCCCGAGTACGTGAGCCGCTGCATCGAGGTGCTGGATCGCAGGCCCGAGGTCGTCCTGGCCTATGCGAAGGCGCGCATCATCGACGGAGAGGGCGCCCACGTCGCCGACGTCGAGGACAACCTGGACCTTCCCTGGCCCGATGCCGCGCGGCGGCTCCAGGAGTTCCTGGCGCGGCTTCGCCTCTGCAATCCGGTCTTCGGCGTGACGCGCCGCCTCTCGCTCCTCCGGACCGGCCGGATCGGCAACTATCCCGGCTCCGACGTGGTGCTGCTCGGGGAGCTCGCCCTCCACGGGCGATACCATGAGGTCCCCGAGCGCCTCTTCTCGCGCCGCCTCGACCGCACCAATTTCGTCCGGAACGAGTCGGTCGAGAACTGGCAGGAATTCTTCGACCCCGACACGACGGGAAAGGTCTTCATGCGAACCTGGCGTCACCAGTACGAGTTCCTGATGGCCGCGCTTCGCGCGCCGATCACCGCGGGTGAGAGGGCGCGGGTCGTCTCCCAGCTCTGCCGGGGATACGTCACGCACCGCAACCAGCTCGCGCGGGAGCTCGCGGCCGGCGCGACCAAGACCGCGCAGCGCGCGTTCCGCCGCGGGCCGGCGTCCAAGGCGTGAGCGACCGCGCGGAGTTTCCGGAGCTCGCGGACCAGGAGCGCTTCTGGGAGACCTGGCAGGAGGCCAAGTCGATCACGCCGTGGTCCCTCGCCCGCGCGGACGCCCTCCTCGCGTTGATCCGGTCCCTGAAGCTCGGGAATCCACGGATCCTCGACCTCGGGTGCGGCACGGGCTGGTTCGCCGAGCGGCTCTCCTCGCTCGGAACCGTGACCGCGACGGATCTCTCGAAGAAGGCCATGGAGGAGGCGCGGAGGCGGCGTCCGGACATCCGCTTCCTGGACGGCGATCTGTTCACGCTCGAGATCCCCGACGCGCCGTTCGACCTCGTGGTCTGCCAGCAGGTCATCGCGCACGTCGTGGACCAGCCGCGGCTCGTGGAGCGCGCCGCTTCCCTGCTGAAGCCGCAAGGGTACCTGGTGATCACGACGCCGAACCGGTTCGTGATGGACCGGCTCGGCGATCTGGGATGGGATGCGACCCCCCCCGAGCACATCGAGCAGTGGCTCGATCGCAGGTCGCTCGAGCGGCTCCTGCGGCCGCGCTTCGAGATCCTCCGCGTCTCCTCCATCCTTCCGATGGGCACGCGAGGCATCCTGCGATTCGTGAACTCCTCCCGCCTGAACGGGATGCTCTCTCGGATCATCCCCGAGACGACGATCCGCGCGTGGAAGGAGCGCGCCGGCCTGGGTTACACCCTCATCGCTCTCGCGCGACGAAAGGGCTGATGCCCCCGCGCCGCATCGGGGTCCTGGGACACGTCGGAAACGGGAACCTCGGCGACGAGGCGCTCATCGCGAGCGTGCTCCAGGGCGTGCGTGACCGGATTCCGGACGCCGAGATCCTGGCGTTCACGATCCGTCCCGAGGACACCCGCGCGCGCCACGGAATTCCCGCGGTTCCGCTCGTGCCCGGCATCGGCGCCCCTCCGGAGCCTGCGCTCCGCGCGCGGGTTTCGGCTCCCGTGACGGCCGATCCCAGGCCCTCTCCCCTCCGTCGCGTGCTCGGGTCCGTGCCGGGAGCACTCCCCCTCGTCCGCGGATTGCGAGGAGCTCCCGGCGCGCTCCGCGCGGCGGCCCGCGAGGCGGCGTTCTGGCCGGAGCGCCTGCGAGCGCTGCGCGGCCTCGACCTCCTCGTGGTCGCGGGCTCGAATCAGATCTCCGACAACTACGGCGGTCCCTGGGCCTTCCCGTACACGCTCGCCGCGTGGACCGCGGCGGCGCGCCTCACCGGAGTTCCCGTGGCCTACCTGAGCGTCGGAGCCGGCCCCATTCGATCCCCGTTGAGCCGCCGCCTGCTTCGCGCCGCGCTCGGATGGGCCGCGTACCGTTCCTACCGCGACGTGGGATCGCGGGAATGGGTCGCCGGGATCGGTCTCGCGGGGCCGCACCGGATCGTGCCGGACCTCGTGCACGGTCTCGCGTTCGACGTGCCGGCGGAGTCCCACGGCGCGGGGGACGCCGGCCGGACCATCGTCGTGAATCCGTTCCCCTATCGCGATCCGCGCTTCACGCCCGGAGGGGATCGCGACGCGTACGAACGCTACGTGGAGATCCTCGCCGGGCTCGCCGCCCACGTGCTCGCGCGGGGCGACCGCGTGCGGTTCGTGCCGACCCAGCTCCGCCAGGATCCGCTCGTGATCGAGGACATCCTCGAGGCGCTCGCCCGGCGCGGCGCACCGCTTCCGGCGAGGGACGCGCTCGCGCCGAGCGTCACGACCTTCGAGGACCTGGTGCGGGCGCTCGCCGCCGCGGACCTCGTGATCGCGACCCGGTTCCACGGGGTCGTGCTCGCGCAGATGCTCGGGAAGCCGGTTCTCGGAATCGCCTACCGCCGCTCCACGACGGATCTGCTCCAGGACGTGGGCCAGGAAGACTACGCGATCGAGGGCGCCTCGCTCACGCTCGAGGGGCTCCTGGAGCGGCTCGGCTCGCTGGAATCGGACGCGGGGGCGGCGGATCGGATCCACCGGCGGGTGCTGGAGCTGCGACGCGCGGTGGGCCTGCAGTACGACGAGGTCCTGAGCGCATCGCCCGCGAGGGAGCGTTCGCCGGCGTTCGCCGGGGCGCGCTAGAGGACGATCTTCCGTCCGTAGAAGGCTTCGGCGTAGCGCGCCCGCGACTCCACCCCGCGCAGGCGCATCAGCGCGCGAAGGGTCTCCTCCGTGAACCAGGGCTTGGCGTGCTGCGTCCGGTAGCTGCGGACGACGGCCTTGATCTTCCGCTCGCAGGTCGCCGCGTCCAGCGGCACGAAGACGTTCGGGGTTCCGAGGTCCCCGTCGTACTTCGGGATCTCGTACTCGAGGATCATGGAGTCCCGGAAGGTCTGCCACGCCGTGTCGCTCAGCACGCGGTGATCCTGATGCCGGTCGTCCCGGTAGTGCGTGAGCACGAGATCGGGCGCCGGGCCGCGCTTCAGCTCCTCGAACACCTTCTTGATCTCCGATCCCTGGTACGGGAAGTGGCCGTCCTCGAACGAATGGATCCGCACGTCCCGCGCGCGGGCTCCCTTGAGGAACATCGCGGCGGCGCGCTCGGCCTCGCGCGCGCGCTCCGGCGTGGAGCTGAACACGACCCAGCGGACGGACACGTCCTTCCGCTCGCGCAGGAGCCGGAGCAGGGTCCCCCCGCAGCCGATCTCGATGTCGTCGCAGTGCGCGCCCAGACAGAGGATCGTCGGGCCGCGCCCGAGGCCTTCCGCCAGCCGGAGCGAGATCACGAGGCGCGGCTCGCGCTCATCGGGGGCGCCGCTTCTTCCAGATTTCCCAGGGAGCGTCGCCCCGGGCGATCATCTTGTCGAGAGCCTGCTTGTCCTTGAAGGTGTCCATGCTCGCCCAGAATCCCTCGTGGCGGTATCCGAGGAGCAGGTTCTTCCGGATGAGACGCGGGAACGCGTCGGTCACGATGTCCTCGCCCTCGTTCAGGTAGTCGAAGATCGTGTTCCGGAAGACGAAGTACCCCCCGTTGATCAAGGGCCCGCACTCCGCCGCCGGCAGCACCGTCTCCACGCGGTCCCCTTCGCCGAGCGTGACCACGTGGTAGCTGAGCCGCGGTCGGACGCACAGGAACGCGGCGACGCTGTTGCCGCCGCGGAACCGTTCGATGATCCCGGGCAACGGGAGATCGCTCACGCCGTCGCTGTAGTTCGCCAGGAACATCTCGTCGCCGGCCAGGTGTTCGCGGGCGGCGAGGAGGCGTTCGCCGATGCTGGACTCGTATCCGGTGTCGAGGAAGGTGATGTTCCAGTCCTCGATGTCCTTGTTGAGGAGCCGCAGCTCGCGCCCTCCGCCCGAGAGCACGAAGTCGTTCGACACGGCCTCGCTGTAATGGAGGAAATAATCCTTCACCACCTCCGACTTGTACCCCAGGCAGAGGATGAAGTCGCGATGCCCGAAGTGAGCGTAGTACTTCATCACGTGCCACAGGATGGGACGGTGGCCGACTCGCATCATGGGCTTCGGAATGTCCTCGGAGACGTCGCGCAGGCGAAGTCCGAGCCCCCCGCAGAACAGGACGACCTTCATAGAGATCCCCGGACCCTCCCTGGGCGCAGGCGCGGACCCCCGACGATTCCGTCGAACAGGGTCACGACGCACGCGCCGTGGACGTGGTACTCGTGAACCGTGGCCCGCCCGCCGCGGGGCCGCCACCTCGGAACCGCAACGGGCATGCCATGTGCGGGCGACTCTAACACACTGCAGGAACACCGTTACGCGCGCCTTCCGTCCTTGGCGTCGAGCGTCCTCACCCAGCGCGCGGAGCCGGATGCCCCACCCGCCTCCTACGCGGCCGGCTCGGCGCCGCCGCGCCCCGGCTCCGCCGGACCCGGCTCGCGCCGGAGCACCGACCGGATGGACTCGATTCGGTGACGGTGGAACAGGAACACGGCTCCGAGATACGCGATCGCTCCGGCGGCGACCTCCGTGAGAAAGGCGGCCGTGAGCGAAAGACCCGCTCCCGCGAGCCCGAAGCGCGCCGCGAGGACGGCTGCGGTCATGATCGCGCACGCGCTCGCCGCGGGACCGAGCGCTCCCAGGTAGGTTCGGAACGGAAGCTGGATCCCGCTCAGCGTGGCCCAGGTCACGAACGGGAGCGAGACCGCCATCACGGCGAGCCAGCCGACCGCGACGCCCGGGAGCCCCCAGAGCTTGGCGCCGACGACGAAGGCGATGGGCCCCACGCCTGCCATGAGAAACCCGTTGTACATCGCGAACCGCTGCCGCCCGACCGCGTTCAGGACGTGGGTGATCATCGGGGTGAAGGAGCGGATCGTGGCGAGCAGCGCCAGGATCGCGAGGGGGACGACCGCGTCGAGCCACTTCTGCCCGAGCACGACCGGCACGAAGCGATCGGCGGTGAGCGCGAGTCCGATCGCGAGGGGCATTCCGGCCAGGGCGAGCCCCTCGGTCAGGAGCAGGAAATAACGGCGCATCGCGGGCAGATCGTTCCGGACGTGCGAGAAGAGCGGGAACGCCACGCGGCCGACGAGCGCGGTGATCTTCTCCACGGGGGTCGACGCGATGGTGAACGCCATCGTGTAGACGCCGGTCGCCGAGGCTCCCAGCAACCTCCCGACCACCAGGAGATCCGCGCTCGAGACCACGTACCAGGCGAGCTGTCCCCCGAGGATCTGCCTGCCGTACCCGAGCGCGTCGCCGATGATCGAGCGCTTCGGCCACGCGAAGCCGCACGGCCGGACCGCCGACGCCGCGATCGCGGCCGCGCCGGCCCCGAGGACCATCCCGAGAACCAGCGACCAGTACCGGAATCCGAGGATCGCGAGCGCCACGACGATCACCGCCTGGACGACCGCCTGCAGGCCCTCGATCCACGCCAGGGTCCGGAATTCGAGATCCCGCTGCAGGAGTGCCCCGGGCACGGTGCGGAAGGACGAGACGAGGAACGACGTGCCCATGGCCATCATGACCCACGTCAGCTCGGGAACGCGGAAGAAGAGGGCGAGAGGCGTGGCCATGACAAAGGAGACGAGCAGGCCGGCGATTCCCAGGAAGACGCACGTCGTCTGGAGCTGCGCGAGCTGGAGACTCGAGACGACCCGGCGATTGATGACGGCGAATCCGAGCCCGAACTCGCTCAGGACCGTGACGAGCGCCATGTAGGTCGCGGTCATGCCGATGATGCCGAAGTCCCCGGGGGAGAGGATCCGGGCCACGACCACGGTCGAGATCCAGCTCAGCGCCTGACTTCCCCACTTCACGAATCCGGTCCAGGCCAGACCGGACAGGAAGTGCCGGTCGAGCGCGCGGCCTTCGCGCGGCGGCGAGGAGCTCATCGATGCGGGCGCGGTGGGCACGAGACGGGTCGGCGCGACCGGCCGGTCAGGGGAAGTACCGGACGAGGGCGGGCCCGAGGCGCCGCGACAGCCAGAGCGGCATCCGCTTCCAGCACTCGATCGCGATCGAGAACTTGGGGTTCTTCGGGCTGAGGTCGGGAACGCTTCGCTGACGGAGGAGCACGTACTGGTAGTGGAGCGGCACGGGCTCGAATCCCCAGTGGCGCTTGAAGTCGTACGAGCCGCTTCCCTTCTTGCTGCGGCCGAAGTCGAACACGCGGCATCCGCGCTCCATCCCGTGGAGCAGGAGGCTCCAGTACATGAAGTCGTTCACCGCGTACCGGAACTCCTCCTTCCGGGCTCCCCCGTAGTACGGGAGCACCTCGTCGCGGAAGAAGAAGGTGAGCACGGAGGCGACGGGCCGTCCCTCGCGGCGCACGACGAGAATGCGCGCGTCCGTCCCGAGCTCGCGCAGGAGATTCACGAACAGAGCCTTCGGGAACACGGGCGTTCCGAGGTTCCGGACGCTGTGCGAGTACAGGTCGTAGAACGGCTCGAGGAGCTCGGGCCCGCCCAGCTCCGAGGTGAGGCCGCTCTTCATGCCGATCCGGATGCTCCGTCTCTGATTCCGCGGGATCGCGGCCATGTTCTCGTCCGCGGTCGGCAGGATCGCCCGCCGGAACGTCACGTAGCGATCGCTCGCGGGGAGGTCTCCGATGGGTGCGAGATTGCGGAGCTCGACGTATCGCGCGCCGAGGGACTCGCCCAGAGCCCGGGCGCGGTCGAGCAGCGCGCGCCGGGTCTCGTCGTCCTCCCCGACGGGGCCCCCGTACACGGCCTGCGGCGCGGAGACGAGGGCGCGGCCCCAGGGGAGCGTCGGGACCTCGAAGAGCGGGAGGACACCCGTCACCCTTCCGTCGCGCCGCGCGACCATGCTGCGCGGGCGGTAGCGGAAGGATTGCGCCACCGCGCGCTGCCAGGCCGACCGGTGGAAGAGCGTCGCGTCCGAATGATGGGCGACGAACGCGTCCCACGCCGCGGGATCGTCCTGCGGCGTGGCGACGTCGACTCGAACCGGAGCGCCTTGGGACCGGGACGTGGCGGCGTCAGCGCCCACTTCGGAAGTGCTCCACCGTCCGGCGGAGGCCGTCCTCGAATCCGACTCCCGGACGGAATCCCAGCATCCGCTCGGCCTTCTCGGTCGATGCCTGGGAGTGGAGCACGTCCCCCGCGCGAGGCGGCTGGAACACGGGATTTGCCGAGCGCCCCACGATGCGCCCCAGCGTATCGAGGAGGGTGAGGAGCGAGTACCGCTCTCCGCACGCCACGTTGACGGCCTCACCCGACCCGTCCGCGCAGCTCGCGGCGCGCAGGTTCGCGTCGACCACGTTGTCGATGTAGGTGAAGTCCCGGCTCTGCTGCCCGTCCCCGAACACGACCGGGCGCTTCCCCTCGAGGAGCGCTCCGATGAAGAGCGGGATCACCGCCGCGTACTGGGAGTGCGGGTCCTGCCTCGGCCCGAAGACGTTGAAGTACCGGAGCGAGACGGTCTCGAGACCGAGCGTCAGCGATGCGACGCGAGCGAAGGATTCCGCCGCGAGCTTGCTGGCCGCGTAGGGAGACCGGGGCGACGTCTCCATCCGCTCGTGCTTGGGGAGCGTCGGCGTGTCCCCGTAGACCGACGAGGAGCTGGCCGAGACCACGCGCCGGACACCCGCCTCGCGGGCGGCCGTGAGCACGTTCACGGTTCCCAGGACGTTCACCGCGGTGGTGTCGGCGGGACGCTCGATGGATCGCTGGACCGACGCCAGAGCGGCCTGGTGGTACACGAACGCGGCTCCCTCGCAGGCCCGGCGGCAGGTGTCGAGGTCGCGGATGTCGCCCTCGACCCACTCGAAGCGGTCCCCGCCCGCGGCGCGGAGCGGTTCCAGGTTCTCCCGCCGTCCCGTTGCGAGATTGTCCAGGACGCGGACCCGGTTCCCCTCCCGGAGGAGCCGCTCCGCGATGTGGGAGCCGATGAACCCGGCGCCCCCGGTGACGAGATGGAGCGTCACGGCCTAGAGGGGCACCACGGCGCGCTTCCGCCGGCCCTTGAGCGCGTTCCGGCAGTCGACGATCGACGCCGCGTGCTTCGAGATCATGTCGTAGTCGAAGACCTTGTGCGCCGTGGCGATCACCACGCAATCGAACCGCCGCAGCGTTCCGGGCGTGAGCGGCACGGACCGGTGCACCTTCCCCCCGTGCCGCAGCACCGGCACGTAGGGATCGCAGTAGGTGACGCGCGCACCCTCCTTCTCGAGGATCTCCATGATGTCGAGCGAGGGCGACTCCCGGACGTCGTCGATGTCGGCCTTGTACGCCACGCCCAGGAGGAGAACGCGCGCTCCCCGCACCGACTGGCGCTTCGCGTTCAGCGCCTCTCCGACACGCCGGACCACGTGATACGGCATGTTGCCGTTCACCTGCCCCGCGAGCTCGATGAACCGGGCCTCGAAGCCGCTCTGGCGGGCCTTCCACGAGAGATAGAAGGGATCGACCGGAATGCAGTGCCCTCCGAGGCCGGGGCCCGGATAGAACGGCATGAACCCGAACGGCTTCGTCGCCGCGGCGTCGATCACCTCCCAGACGTTGATGTTCAGCTTGTCGCACATGAGCGCGATCTCGTTCACGAGTCCGATGTTGACGCTTCGGAACGTGTTCTCGAGGAGCTTCACCGTCTCCGCGACCTGGGTCGACGTGACCGGAACCACCTGGTCGAAGATCTTCCCGTACAGAGCGGACACCGCCTGCGTGCACGCCGGAGTCGTTCCACCGACCACTTTCGGGATGTTCCGCGTGTGGAACTTCGGATTGCCCGGATCGATCCGCTCGGGGGAGAAGGCCAGGTAGAAGTCCCTCCCCACCCGCATGTCCCGCTCCTCGAGCATGGGCCGGACGAGCTCGTCGGTCGTGCCCGGATACGTGGTCGACTCGAGGATCACGAGCTGCCCGCGCCGGAGGCGCGGCGCGATCTCGGACACCGACGAGACGATGTAGGAGACGTCCGGGTCCTTCGTCTTCCGGAGCGGCGTGGGCACGCAGATGTCGATCGCGTCCATCGCCTTCAGCTCGTCGAAGTCGAGCGTCGCGCGCAGCCTTCCGGAGCGCACGAGCTCGCGCACGTCGGACGTGGGGACGTCCTGGATGTACGAGCGTCCCGAGTTCAGCGTGGCGACGCGCTTCGCGTCGATCTCGAATCCGGTGACGCGGAAACCCTCCTTCGCGAACTCGGCCGCGAGCGGGAGGCCGACGTACCCGAGGCCGATGACGCCGATGCGGGCCTTCTTGCTGGACGCGCGATCCAGGAACGTCTGGAGCGGGCTCGCCTCACGGCGGGTACGCTTCATGGAGTTCCTCCGGCAATGTCCTTCGGTTGCTGTTCCATGTCCTCCCTCGATTCTGGGTGAACCGTGCGGATTCGCGACGGCTGGGGTTTGGGGTAGCCGTAATACCGGTGGTCGTAGTAGTAGGGCAGCCCTTCGGACGCGTTGTTCAGGACCACGCCGGCGATCTTTCCATGGACCGATGTCATGATCTGCATGAACCGTCGCACCATCGAGAGGGCGGTCTTGCCGGCCATGGCGACGACCAGGAGCGCGTCGACGTGGGCCGCCATGAGCTGCGGCTCGACCACGGGGACCGCGGGCGGCGCGTCGACGAAGACGAGGTCGTAGCTCGCGGTCGCTTCGCGCAGCACCTGGACGAAGGCCTCGTCCGCATAGGCCTCGCTCACGATGCCGCGCAGCTGCCCGCTCGGAACCGCGGAGAGCATCGGCAGGACCGTCGGGTGGATCGCGTCGCGGAGCGGCACGTTCCGCCGCATCACGTCGAAGAGCCCGGGGACCTGGGAGATGCCCAGGAGCGAGTGGACCGTGGGACGGCGCAGGTCACCGTCGATGATCAAGGTGCGCTTGTAGAAGATCCTCGCCGAGACGATCGCCAGGAGCGAACAGATCGTGCTCTTCCCCTCGTCCCTCCCGGCGCTCGTCACCATGTACGAGCGGATCTCGGAATCGGACCCGGTCCGCATGCGATAGAGGTTCTGCAGGATCCGCCGGATCTCCGTGATGTGCGGCGCGTCGAGGTCGAGCCCATCCAGCAGGCTCCGGCGGGGGCGCGGGGCGCGATCCACGGCGGCCTAGCGCCGGAGCTCGGTCGTGCGGACGGGTCCCGCCTTCGATCCGGGCAGCACGGCGTCCACGGCGAACACGATACCGGTGACCAGGAGCACCAGGAGGATCGCGAAGAGCGCCCAGTGGTTGCCCAGGTAGCTCCCCGGCTTCGGCCATCCCTCCATGCGCGGCACGGTCCCGATCACCGCGACCCCGAACTCGCCCTCGGCTTGCTCGGTGGTGCGCAGGACCGAGTTGAGCCGCTCCCCCGCGAAGACCAGGCCGAGGGAGATCAGCGGCCCGAGCACCAGGGCGACCCCGAAGATCTTGACGGGCTCGGGCGACGAGGGCGCGATCGGTTGGAGCGCGGACTCGACGATGTCGATGCGCGGCCCGAGCGCGCTCGTCGCGAGCGCCTCGGAGAGGCGCGACGAGGCCGCTTCCTTGCGCAGGGCGTCGACGAGCCCGCGGCTCGTCGTGACGTTGGCCGTGAGGCGCTGGCGGTCGAGCTCGTCCCGGGGAGAGCTCTGCGCGCCGGACATGTAGCTCGCGATGTCCTGGTTGAGCTTCTCCTTCCGCCGAAGGAGCGAGCGGAGGATGGCGCGATCCAGGGCCACCCCGGAGGCGGAGGCGCGCGCGGCGTCGGAGATGCTCGAAGGGAGCGCTTCGGTCAGGTGGTTCAGCTCGGTGAAGAGCGACTGCCGGACGGCGGCGATGCGGGTCTGGAGCTCGTTCCGGTCCTCCTGGCTGCTCCCGGCGACGAGGGACGTGGCATAGCTCGCCTCGAGGTTCCCGAGCATGCGCGTCCACTCGGACACGCGCGGGCTGGACAGATCGGGGACCGGCGCGTCGCCCGCGACTTCCGCCCATTCCGCGGAGCCGGATCGGATCCGCGACTTCACCTGCTCCGTCTCCTCGTCCGTCGCGGCGAGGAGATTCCGTGCGGTCTTCAGATTCTCCTCGTTCACGTCTCCCGAGGTCAGGCGGTGCCGGATGCGCGACTCCTCGAAGGCGCGAAGCGCTTCCTCGTCCTTGCGGAGCCGCTCCTCGTAGACGGCCATCTGGTCGCTGGTGAATTCCCCGCGCGCCATCCCGCGGGCCAGGTCCGTGCGTCGCGTGTCCTCGATGAGGAGCGTCCCGATCATGGACGCGAGCCGCCGGGCGCCTTCCGGGTTCGAATCGACGACGGAGATCCGGATCAGCGCGGCCCGCCCCTGGGAAACCGAGATCTTGCGCGAGAGCATCGTCGTGGCGGAGCGGAGCACGAGCTCCTCGGGGGGAACGCCGGCGGATTGCTGGCTGGCGACCTTGGCGCGCTCGAGGAGCGCCGGATTCCGCGTGAGTCCCGTGCGTTCCGCGAGCGTGACGAGGAACCCTCGGCTCTGGATCCGGCTCTCCACGATCGTCCGGGGAGCGCCGACCTGGCGGTCGTCGCCGACGAGGTTCTGGATCGCCTCGGAGACGTCCTTCTCGCCGACCGAGACGAGGATCGAGGACGTGTAGACCGGGGTCGTGAACTTGTAGTACATCGCCGCGACACAGAGGACCGCGACGGGCGGGAGCAGGAGCAGCCATCCGTACCGGCGCACCTTCCACAGCATGTCGCGCCAGTCGATGGCGTTGGATTCCTGCGGCTCCACGGTTCGCTGCATGGCGGCGTCAGTCGGTCAGAATTTCGATGGAGGCGAGGAGCCCGAGCATCACACCCAGGGCGCGGAGCCCTTTGCCCAGGAGCGGATCCGTCTTCCGGGGAAGGTAGACCGTGTCACCGGACTCGAGCGCCGGATTGCCCGCGATCTGTCCCTCGCCGAAGTATTCCTTCATGTTGACGCGCATGCTCACGACACGCGTGCCGGACTTTCGAACGATCTCCACCTTCCGGAAATCCGCTTCCGGGCTGGGAGCCGAGCGGATCACGGCACGCACGAGATCGGAGGACTCCTGGAGCGGCTGCGCGCCCTGGGCGGTCACCGCTCCGAAGACGTAGACGACGTCGGTGGACACGAGCCCGGCGGCTCCGCGCGGCTTGCGGGGCACGCGGACGGTCTCCCCGGGTTGCAGGCGAGGCATCGACTGGAGCGCGCCCGAGCGGACCGACGACTCGAGATCGATGACCTGAGGCACCGGGTTCGTCTCCGAGATGATCTGCACCTGCGTGAGGTCCGCGTCCTCCGCGGGGCCGCCCGCTTCGGAAATGGCTTCCCACACGGTCGGAGCGTCGGCGAACGTGAAGGTGCCGGGCAGCAGGACGGCGCCGAGCACGAAGTTCTTCCGCCGGTACTGCTGGAGCACCGTGACGGACACCTGGACGATCTCCCGCGAGGTGATGGAAACGCGACGGGAGATGTCCGTGCCGATCTCTCCGGTGGTGCGTCCCTGAGCCCGGATCGCCCCGAGGATCGGGAGGTTGACCTGTCCTTCCTTCGTCACCGTGAACTGGCCCGAGATGTCGTTTCGTCCGGTGACCTCGACCGCGAGCACGTCGCCCGGCTGAATGCGATAGGCGGGCGATCCGCTCGGCGTCTGCGAGCGGGCCACGGAAGCGGAAACCGATAGAAGCGCGAGGCAAAGCACCGCGGCGCGCAGGGTCACGCGAGTGATCCTCCCCATCCCGGAAGGATCGGCCACCCGGGGCCCATTCGTGAATACTCCGGCACGCATAGAGATAACCCAGTTTATCACCGCGACTTGGAGCGTGTCAAACCGCCCGCGGCATCGAACCGGGACCGAAGAGCTCACGACGCTGGTCCGGAACGGGCAAGGGTCAGGGTCCAGGCCCCGCACGCGAGCGCGGCCGCGACCACGGAGGCGGCCGCGTTGCGCCCGTGGTGGCCCAGCGCTCGCCCCGGGGGCGTCGGGCCGAGGACGCTCTCGAAGAGCGTGGCGGCGAATCCCGCGCCCGCCACGTGGAGCCACGCCGCGGGGGGAACGAGACCCGACACCGCGCTCGCGACCGCGCACGCGGACGCCCCCGCCAGCGAGGCCGCGAGCCCGGCGAGGCTCACCCCGCCCGGCGTCCCGTGCGGCACTCCACGGAAGCTCGGCAGCGCGACCGCTCCGCCGCGGGCGAGCGGGCCGATCTCGGTGGCCGCGGTGTCCGCGAACGCGGCGCCGAGCGACGCGGCGAAGCCGATCCGGAGGAACGTTCCCGCGGCCGGATCCACGGCCAGCGCGACGGCGGAGAGCAGGAACGGCAGACCGAGCTTCGCGGCGACGTGAGCCTCCCCGCGGCGCCCCTGGTCGGGCTCCGCGGTGCCGGCCCGCTCCTTGGCGTCGCGACCGAGCCGCGTCAGCGCGCCCGCGCCGAGCACGAACACGGCGAGCGGAAGGAGCGTTCCCGGCCCGAGACCGAGGATCGCGATCACGGCGACGGCGAGTCCGGCGAGAGCGCCCCTGGCGGTCCCCTGTCTCGAGATCCACACGACCGTGGCGCCGAGCACGGCCAGGACCAGCGCCCACGAGGTCGCGTTCACGTCTCATCCATAGCGTATTGGGCGATTGACTACAACCTCCCGGAGTCCGGATACTCGCGAGGTCCTCCCTTCATTCCCTTCGAGAACGAATTCGTGACCGACGCGGCGCCGCCGCTCATCCTGCACGTCATCCACCATCTCCGGATGGGCGGCATGGAGAACGGTCTCGTCAACCTGATCAACCGGATGCCGCCCACCCGGTACCGGCACGCCATCGCGTGCGTCGAGGACTCCTCCGAGTTCGAGCGCCGCATCGAGCGCCCCGGCGTCGCGGTCCACTCCCTGCACCGCTCGCGTATCGGCGTGTGGGGGCTCCAGCGCGAGCTCTTCTCCCTCTGCCGGAAGATCCGCCCGGCGATCCTCCATTCGCGCAACCAGTCGGGACTGGACGCGCTCCTTCCGGCGCGCATGGCGGGCGTCCGCCGGCGCATTCACGGAGAGCACGGCTGGGACGTTGGCGACATCCACGGGACGAAGTGGAAGCCGGCGCTCCTCCGCCGGGTGCACGCGCCGCTCGTCGACCGGTACGTCACCGTCTCGAAGGACCTCGAGCGGTATCTCATCGAACGGATCGGCATCGCCCCTCGGCGGATCACGCAGATCTACAACGGCGTCGACACGGAGCGCTTCGCGCCCGTGCCGCGCCCCGATCGCGACCGTCTCCCCGAGGCGTTCCGCGCCGAGGGGCTCGTTCTCGTGGGGCTGGTGGGGCGGCTTCAGCCCGTCAAGGACTTCGCCTCGATGATCCGCGCGCTGGGCGTCCTTCGGGAGCGCGCTCCTCGTGCCGAGGCGGCGGTGCGCGTGGCGGTGTTCGGAGACGGTCCCCTGCTCGGCGACCTGCGCGGACTCGTCGCGTCGCTCGCGCTCGAATCCCGGGTCTGGTTCGCGGGATCGGTCCCGGACGTGCCGGACGCGCTCCGCTCGATGGACCTGTTCGCGCTCACGTCCCGAAACGAGGGAATCTCGAACACGATCCTCGAAGCGATGGCGGTGGGCCTCCCCGTGCTCGCGACCGCCGTTGGAGGCAATGTCGAGCTGGTCCAGGACGGCGTGACCGGAACGCTCGTGCCCGCCGGGGATCCGGAGTCGCTCGCGGGGGCCGTCGCGGCGTACGCGTCGGACCCGGCGCTCCGCCGCGCGCACGGCGAGGCGGGAAGGGCGCGCGCGGTCGAGCGGTTCAGCCTGGCGGCCATGGTGCGGCGGTACCTCGATCTCTACGACGCGGAGCTCGGGAGCGCGCCGTCCGGAGAACGGCGGCAGGAGGACGAGTCCGGCTTCGTGCCGGCGTGATCCGGCGGGCGCGTACCGCCCGATCGTCAGAGGTCCCGATCGCCGGCCACGAGGTGCCAGCGGCCTCCCCGCTCGAGGTGCGTCACGCCGGCGTCCCCCGCCTGGCCCGCGATCACGAGCGGGCTCCTCTCCCGGGGCCGGAATCCGAGATTCCGGATCCACGGCATCCAGGCGTGCGTCGCGAGCAGCGGGAAGCTCGCCGTCGTGACGCCCGCCGCGCGAAGCCGGGCGGTCAGCGCGCGCACGAGCGCCGGGAGAACCGCCGACCCGTCCGCTCCCACGAGGTCGACGATGGGGGCGTCCGTTCCTCGCTCCGGAGCCGAGAAGACCACGTAGCCCTGAAGCTCGCCGCGCTGCCGCGCGGCCAGGATCCCGTAGCGCTGGAGGGGGTGGTCGAGGTAGCGCCAGTTCAGGTACTCGGCAGATCGCACGGTGGAGAGTCCCAGACCCGGTCCGACGCTTCGATCGAGCTCGGTGAAGTCCGGACCGCAGCGGCCGGTCGCGAGCTCGAAGACGCATCCGTCAGGGCCTCCGCGCGGCGTGTCCCGCATTCCCAGGATCCAGTTCGCCGGCGCGGCCAGGAACGACGCGAGGAGACGCGAGCGAAGGACTCCTTCGAGCTTTCGCTCGACGCGCAGTGGCTTCGCCATGCGGATCACCTCGTGCGTGGGGCGAATGGCCAGGCGGCGATGCACGGCGACCATGCCCGCGCTCGGGAAGTCGTACCAGAAGCGGAACCGCCCCGCCTTCGCCTCGTCGACGAACACACGCTGGAGCTGGACCGCGGGCCCGAGGCTCCGAAACTCCGGGTGAATGCAGAAGTCCCCGAGCACCCATCCTGCGATCTCGTTCGTTCCGAGACGGAGGCGCCGCGGGAACGCGGCCGCGGCGCCGATCACGGCTCCGCCCGCCTCGCGCGCGATCCACGCGCGAGGCCGTCCGTGCGGACCGCCGCCGTAGAGCCAGTCGAAGCGCCTCTCGCACTGCTCGGGAGTGAGATGCGGCGTGAGGAACCGATGGAGCGCGGCGACGAGCACGGCGCGCTCGCCGCCCAGGTCCGCTTCCTGGACGATGACGCCGGAGCTCATCCTCGCGTCACGCGAGCAGCCGGTACGCGATGGCGACCGCGAGCGGGATCGTCAGGTTGTCCCAGCCCGGCGGCGTGAACGCTTCGACGGCCGCGCCCACGACCCCGCATCCGATGCCCATCCGCCACGGAAACGCCCCTTCCCCCGCGATCGAAGCGACGAGCCCCGTCGTGAGCGCCGCCACCAGGAGGAATGCGAGGGACCCCTCGAGGGTGCGTCCGCCCGGCGCGGGACGGAGACGCCGCTGACCCCAGCGTGAACCGACGAGGAACGCGGCGGGATCCGCGAGCGAGAGCGCCGCCAGGCCCGCGAGGATCGCCGGCCGCGGGCTCTCCTCCCAGAAGAGGACGTAGGTGAGCGCGACGGCGAGCGGGAAGGTCCAGAGCCCTCGCGCCTCGCGCGGGGAGTCCGCCATTCCGGGCATCAGCGCGCGCGCCTTGGCCGACGCGTTCAGGAGCGTGAAGAGAACCGGAGCGACGAGCGCCCAGCCGAGGTGGCGGAACCACGGCGTGAGGAACACCGTGAGGAGTCCGACCGCGGCGTGCAGCGCCTTCCGCTGGAGCGGGACGGAGACGCGTCCGGAGCGGGCGAGCGCCTTCGACAGGAACACGAGCGCGCCGGCGCCCGCGATCGCGAGGAGCGCCCGCGCGGGATCGTGAAGCGAGTCGGCCACGGCCGGACGTTACGGTCGGCCGGGCGCGCGAGTCAAAGCGATTCCGGCTTCGACGGAGCGCCCGCGCGACGCGCCGGACCGTCGGAGGCCGCCGAGGAGACGCGGTTCTTCCCCGATTCCTTGGCGCCGTAGAGCGCGACGTCGGCGGACTCGAGGAGCTCGCCGGCGGTGAAGCCGTTCTCCGGGTAGGTCGCGAGGCCCAGGCTCACGGTGATCACGCCGGGCGGGACGAGCGGAAACGCGGTGGTCTCGACGGACTGCTTGATGCGCTCGGCCAGCACCCGCGCACCTTCGCGCTCGGTCTGCGGCAGGATGATCACGAACTCGTCGCCGCCGTACTTGGCCACGAGATCGATCGACCGCGCCTCGCGCGTCAGGATCTGCGCCACCATGCGGAGCACCTCGCTTCCGCGCAGGTGCCCGTTCTGGTCGTTGTACCGCTTGAGATTGTCCACGTCGATCATGAGCACCGAGAAGTTCTGAGCGAATCTGGCCGCGCGCTTCACCTCGCGGCGGAGCGCCATCTTGAGGAAGCGGTAGTTGTAGACCTGCGTGAGATCGTCCGTCACCGCGAGCTGTTCCGCGCGACGGTAGAGCTTCCCGTTCTCGATCGCGATGGCCGTCTGGTTCGCGAGGAGGGTGAGGATGCGAAGGTGCCGCGCGTCGAAGGACGTCTCCTCGAACCGGTTCACCGCGACGAGCACGCCGAGGACCGCGTCGCGCACCTTGAGCGGCGCCGCGAGGACCGCGGAGGTCCGGATCCCGGGGAGCGAGTCCACGCTCGGGTGATAGCGCGGGTCGGTGCCGACGTCGGGAACGTGCACCGGCTGCCCCTCGAGGAGCACCCAGCGCGAGATCCCGGCGTGGCTCGGAAGCTCGTAACGCTCGACCTCGTGGAGGTGCCCTTCGGGCGAGACGCGCCGCGCGAACTTCCGGATCCTGCCGCCGTCCACCGTGATCAGGAAGACCGCCTGGGCGTGCAGCATCCGCAGGGCGCAGCTCAGGACGGACTCGAAGATCGTCTCCTGAGCACGCCCGCCGTTGATGAGGCTGGTAATTTCCTGGAGGGTGGCAAAAAACAGCTCGTCACCCGCGAGGTCGTCCATTGCAGGTTGCATTCGCTTACGCGATTCGGATTCCACGATGCAGTTGGGACTGCAATCTCCGTGCCCTTGCGGAATGGGCCCGGCGTGCGCTGGCGGACGCCTGGCACCTCGCGGGGATCGGAAGGCCCCTACTCTCCCGCGCGGAAGAGCCGGAGCTGGCGGCGGAACCGGTAGGTCGCGAACAGGAAGACGGCGATCACGCCGGCGAGGATCATGGGCTTCCAGCCGGCCATGCCCTCCGCAGGCATTCGCGAGACCATGAAGAAGAGGTAGATGTCGGCGAGGACGACGGCGCCGCTCAGGATCATCGTGACGAAGCGCGCCACGCGGCGCTCCGTCCAGCGGAAGCCCTGGCGCTCGTCCATGGACCCGATGGTACCGGAGAGAGGATGCCGGGAGAAGTGCCGGTGCCGTGATAATGGTGCGCCCGAAGGGATTCGAACCCCTGGCCTTCTGCTCCGGAGGCAGACGCTCTATCCAGCTGAGCTACGGGCGCAAGTGGCGGTCATTCTACAGATTTGCTCGGTCACTGCATAGACCCGGGAACGCCCAAAACGGCGATGTTCCCGGTTTTGTTCCCGGTTTGAGCTTCCCAACGAGCGAACACGTGATCCGCGTCGCTCCTGATCGCCCTGGCGTCGGGACGGCCATACTGCTGGGTCTGCTCCATGCTCGCGTGCCCGAGGATCTCCTGGAGCATCGTGAGCGTGCCGCCCGCCTCCAGATATCGGCAGGCGAACGTGTGCCGCGTCTGATGCACATGAAACCGTTCCAGCCCCGCCAGGTCCCTTCTCGTAGGGCTCGACAGGTTCGCGATCGCCTTCTCCGCCAGTCGCCCCTGAAGCCCGTCAGCCTGAAACGGATCGTCGAGGAGGGGCGGGATCAGGCGCTCGCTCTCGGACGCGACCCGACGATCGATATGGAGGTGGACGCTTC
>DASTBC010000090.1 GCA_035712245.1 Candidatus Eisenbacteria bacterium | reverse complement strand
ATCCTTGTAGCGCTGGAGAATCCGCTGCACCGCCCGCGCGAGGTTGTAGTGCTCGTCGCCCACGATGTTGGGATCCAAAATACGAGACGTCGAATCCAGCGGATCCACCGCCGGATAGATCCCGAGCTCCGAGATCCGGCGCGAGAGCACCGTCGTCGCGTCGAGGTGCGAGAAGGTCGTCGCCGGCGCGGGATCGGTGAGATCGTCGGCCGGCACGTAGATCGCCTGCACCGACGTGATCGACCCCCGCTTCGTCGAGGTGATCCGCTCCTGGAGCGCCCCCATCTCGGTCGAGAGCGTCGGCTGATACCCCACCGCGCTCGGCATCCGTCCGAGGAGCGCCGACACCTCGGAGCCCGCCTGGACGAACCGGAAGATGTTGTCCACGAAGAAGAGCACGTCCTGATTCTCGGAATCGCGGAAGTACTCGGCCATCGTGACGCCCGTCAGCGCCACGCGCAGACGAGCGCCTGGCGGCTCGTTCATCTGGCCGAACACCATCACCGTCTTGTCGATGACGCCCGACTCCTTCATCTCGAGCCAGAGGTCGTTCCCCTCGCGAGTCCGCTCGCCGACGCCCGAGAACACCGAGAAGCCGCCGTGCTCGGTCGCGATGTTGCGAATCAGCTCCTGCAAGATGACCGTCTTGCCGAGACCCGCGCCGCCGAACAGTCCGATCTTGCCGCCCTTCGCATACGGCGCCAGGAGATCCACGACCTTGATCCCCGTCTCGAAGATCCGCGCGACCGTTTCCTGCTCGTCGAACGAGGGAGGGGCGCGGTGGATCGGAAGACGCTGCTCCGGATTCGAGACCGGCGGCCCCTGGTCGATCGGCTGTCCCAGAAGATTGAAGACGCGTCCCAGCGTCTGGCGTCCGACCGGGACCGAGATCGGCGCGCCCGTGTCGACCGCCTCCATGCCGCGGACGAGCCCGTCCGTGGAGGACATGGCCACGCAGCGCACGACCTCGTCGCCGATGTGGAGCCCCACCTCGACCGTGAGATGGATGTTCCGGTCCGCGTCATCGATCGTGAGCGCGTTGTTGATGGGAGGGAGCCGCTCCGGGTCGAATCGCACGTCCACCGTGGGGCCGATCACCTGGATGACCTGGCCGACGTTGGCCGCGTTCGCGCCGTCGGCGCCTGTTCCGTTCGTCTTCTGGGGGTTCGCCATCTTCCCTTTCCTTACCGTGCGCGCGTCTACTTGAGCGCTTCGGCACCGCCCACGATCTCGACGATCTCGCGCGTGATCGTGGCCTGACGGGTGCGGTTCATGTGCAGCGTGAGCGTCTGGATCAGCTCGTGGGCGTTCTTGGTCGCGGAGCCCATCGCGATCATGCGGGCCCCGTGCTCCGACGCGGCCGACTCGGCCATGACCATGAAGAGCCGCATCGCGAGGAAGTAGGGCACGATCTTCGCCAGGATCTCCTCGGGACCCGGCTCGAACAGATAGTCGCGCGGCACGGCCGCCTTCTCCGACAGCTCGCGTCCGAGCGGCAACAGCGGCTCGACCACGATGTGACGGGTGAGCGCGCTCTTGAAATGGGTATAGATCAGATCGACCTCGTCGAACGCTCCAGCCTCGAAGCGTGCGGCGAGCTCGCGCGCGATCTCCTCGGCGTACGTCCAGTCGGCCTTCCCCGCGAGATCGGTCTTGGACGCGAGAATGTTCGCCTCGCGCCGCCGGAAGTACGCGAATCCCTTCCGCCCGATCAGGATCAGCGTCGTCGGCTCCCGCCGCTCGCGAAGCCGCTGCTCGAGCGTGCGGATCAGGTTGGCGTTGAACGCGCCACAGAGCCCTCGATCCGATGTGACCAGCACGATGGCGCGCCGGCGCACCTCGCGCTTCGAGAAGACCGGATGGAGCACGTCCCCCGACGCGAGCGCCAGGTTCCCGAGCACCTCGCGGAGCTGGGTCGCGTACGGGCGGGCCGATTCCACGGCCACCTGGGCGCGCCGGAGCTTGGCCGCGGAGACCATCTCCATGGTCTTCGTGATCTGAGCGGTGTTCCCGATCGAGCGGATCCGCCGCCGGATGTCGCGAAGGGTCGCCATGCGCCTTGTCTCGCCCGGCCGCCTACGCGGCCGGCCCCAGTCCCTTCTCGCGCACGAAGTGTTCCTTGTACGAGGTGATCGCCTGCTTCAGCTTCGCCTCGACCGCGTCCGTGAGCTCGTACTTCGCGCGCATGTCGTGGAGCAGGTCCGCGAAGTCCTTGTCCAGGTAGGCGTAGAGGCCGTCCTCGAACGCCTTCATCGAGTCGACCGGGAGGTCGTCCAGGAATCCCTGCGTCCCCGCGTAGATGATCGCGACCTGGTACTCCACGGTCAGGGGCTTGTACTGCCCTTGCTTCAAGATCTCGACCATCCGGCTCCCCCGGGTGAGCTGCGCCTGGGTCGCCTTGTCGAGATCGGAGCCGAACTGCGCGAACGCGGCCAGCTCGCGGTACTGCGCGAGGTCGAGACGGAGCCGCCCGGCCACCTTCTTCATGGCCTTGGTCTGCGCCTTGCCGCCGACGCGCGACACCGAGATTCCCACGTTGATCGCGGGCCGGACGCCGGAGTAGAAGAGGTCGCTCTCCAGGAAGATCTGCCCGTCCGTGATCGAGATGACGTTCGTCGGGATGTACGCCGACACGTCGCCCGCCTGGGTCTCGATGATCGGGAGCGCCGTCAGGGAGCCTCCGCCCAGCGCGTCGTTCATCTTCGCCGCGCGCTCGAGGAGCCGCGAGTGGAGGTAGAAGACGTCTCCGGGGTAGGCCTCGCGCCCCGGCGGACGGCGCAACAGCAAGGACAGCTGCCGGTACGCCTGCGCGTGCTTCGAGAGGTCGTCGTAGATCACGAGCGCGTGCTTGCCCGAGTCGCGGATCTCCTCGCCGATCGCGCAGCCGGTGTAGGGCGCGGCGTACTGGAGCGGAGCGGACTCGCTCGCTCCCGCGCTCACCACGGTCGTGTACTCCATCGCGCCCGCGTCCTGGAGGATCTTCACGACCTTCGCGACGGTGAAGTCCTTCTGGCCGATGGCGACGTAGATGCAGAAGAGGTCGCCCCCCTTCTGGTTCAGGATCGTGTCGATCGCGACGGCGGTCTTCCCGGTCTGGCGGTCGCCGATGATGAGCTCGCGCTGGCCGCGGCCGATCGGAATCATCGAGTCGATCGACTTGAGGCCCGTCTGCACGGGCTGGCTCACCGGCTGGCGGTCCACGACGCCCGGAGCGCCACCCTCGAGCGGGCGGTACCGGTCGGTCACGATGGGCCCCTTGCCGTCGATCGGCTGCCCGATCGCGTTGACGACGCGACCGACCATGGCCGGGCCCACCGGCACGGACGCGAGGCGGCCGGTGCGGCGCACGGCGTCGCCCTGCTTGATCGTGGTCGTGGAGGCGAAGAGCGCCGCTCCGACGTTGTCCTCCTCCAGATTGAGGACGATCCCGGACAGGTCGCCGGGGAAGAGGAGCAGCTCGCCCGCCATGGCGTCGTCGAGACCCCAGATGCGCGCGATCCCGTCGCCCACCTGGAGCACGGTGCCGACGCTCTCCATCTTGAGGCGGGCCTCGTACTGCTCGAGCTCCTGCTCGAGGACCGAACTCACTTCTTCAGGCTTGAATGCCATGCGTCAACCTCTGCCGTGGACCCTTGTCTGGAGAAGCCGCTGGCGGATCCGCCAGAGCTCGGTCGCAAGGGAGCCGTCGATGACCTTGTGATCCAGCGAGACCACCACGCCCCCCAGGAGCGCCGGTTCGATCTCGCGCGTGAGCAGTACTCGGTCGCCGGTGCGTCGCTCCAGCGCCTTCGTCAGAATGTCGGTTTGCAGGTCCGTCAGCGCGACCGCCGTCCGGACCGTGGCGCGGGTGATTCCCTGCGACTCCTCGGCCATCTTCTCGAACTCCGACGCGATCGTCACGAGATGGTCGAGCCGCCGCCGCTTCAGGAGCACGTGCAGGAGGCCGTACACGGGGCGGGCGAGCTTCGCCTCCCGTGCCTCGAGGAACGAGACCTTCTCCGCCCGGGAGATGTTCGGCGACTCGAAGAACTTCCGCGCGGTGGGCGTCCGGGCGAACACGGCCGCCAGGTCCCGAAGCTCCGCCTGCGTGCGCTCGACCTCGTTCTGTCTCGTCGCGAGGTTCAAGAGAGCACGGGCGTAGCGCCGCGCCAGCGTGACGGAAATCACCGCGCCTGCTCCACCTCGGCCAGGAACCCGTCGACGAGCTCCCGGTGCTTGTCGGCCGTGAGCTCCTCGCGCACGACCTTGCCCGCGATCTCCATCGCGAGCGTGACGACCTCGTCGCGCAGGGCCACCTGGGCCTTGTCCCGCTCGCGGGCGATCTCGTCGGTCGCCCGCTTCATGAGATCCTGGGCTTCCTTCCGGGCGATCTCGCGGATCTCGGCGGCCACCCGCTGGCCCTCCGTGACCGCGTTCTGGATCCGCTCGCGGCTCTCGGCCTCGATGCGCTTCAGATGCCCTTCATACTCCTTGCGCAGCTGCGCGACGCCGGCCTTCTCGTCCTCGATGCGCTTGAACTCCGCCTGGATTCGCTCCCGGCGCTCCCGCATGGGCGGGTAGATGATCGCCTGGAACGCCACCCGCACGAGGAAGAAGAAGATGATGAAGCTGATCGCGTGCGCGAGGAGCTGATTCCAATGTACGAACTGATCCATCGAGTTCCCCAAGCCTCGGGACGGGCGCGGGCGTCAGGCTCGCGCGCCGCTCCGGTGGGCTACTGGATCTTCCCCTGGAGGAAGAACATGGTGACGAACGCGTAGATCGTGAGCGCCTCGATGAAGCCGAAGCCGATGATCATCGCGACCTGGATGCGAGGGAGCGCCTCGGGCTGACGGCCCATGGCCTCCATGGCGCCGCGGCCCATGAAGCCGAGACCGATGCCGGAGCCGATGGCGGCGAGGCCGATCCCGATCGGGAGCGCGAGGCCGAGCGTGGCGGCGAAGTTCATTGCGGGTTCACCTCCTTGGGGTCCTTGGGGTTCCTGTGGTACCGCGTGTTGGTGATCAATGTCCGGCTTCCCCGTGCGCGTGCTCCCCGTGCGACTCGTGCGGGAGCATCATGTACAGGTAGACGGTGGTGAGCAGCGAGAAGATCAGCGCCTGGACGATGGCCGTGAGCGTCTGGAGCATCATGAAGAGCGCGGTGATCCCGGCCATCGGCGGCACCGCGAGCGCGACCAGCGACGCCTTGAGCGCGAGCGCGGCGACGCCGACGAAGACCACGATCAGCGTGTCCTCGCCGAAGATGTTCCCGAAGAGACGGCAGGAGAGGCTCACCGGCTTCACCAGCTCGCCCAGGATGTGCACCGGGATCATGACCGGGAGCATCGCGAATCCCACCACGTCGCGCGGCGAGCCGGCGAGGTGGTCGAGGTATCCGAGCGGCCCGAGGTTGATGATGCCGTTCACCTGCACGTAGAGGAACGTGACGAGCGCGAGGGCCAGCGTCACGTCGAGCGTCGACGTCGAGGACTTGAGCCCCGGGATGATCCCGATCAGGTTCATGGTCAGGATGTAGAAGAAGATCGCCATGATGAACGGGAAGTACTTGGGAAGGTGCTTCCCCAGCATCCCGCCCGCGACGTCCTGCATGCTCTCCACGATCCACTCGATCGCGTTCTGGAGGTGCCCCGGGACCGGCGAGGGATCGCGCATCGCGATCCAGATCACGACCAGGCAGATGATCCCCGCGAGCCACGCGAACACGAGGTACTCGTTCTCGTGCATCCAGTGGACGAGCGGGCTGTCCGGGAAGTAGTCGTTCAGGATCGTGACCCAGTTCGGAAGGTGCTGGGCGCCGCTCGACTCGCCGTGCGCGCCCGCGGCGCCGGCGGCCGTTCCGTGCTCCTCGCCCGGCGGCGAGACGTGCGCGCCGCTCCCGGCGGCATCCGGAGCGGTGTGCACCGCGGCGGGATCGCCCGGCGCGGCGTCTCCCTTCACGGCTTCCTGACCGGCGTCGTGCGTCTGCGTGGTCGCGGGCGGCGGCGTCTCGTGCGGCGTCTGCGCGGTGACGATGGAGGGGGCGGACGCGAGCGCGAGAACGAAGAAAAACGCGGCGAGCTTGGCGGCGTTTCCGGAGATAGCCGCGGTTTGAGTTGCCCGCCGCGAATCACGGGAAGGCCCGGCGAAGCCGAGGGCCATGGAGAACGCTTTCAGGAGGAGCGCGAGAAGAGGAAGCGAGAGCCCGCCCACGAGAGGCAGGAACTCGACTGCTTGCGTGCGGATCAGGACGAACGCGCCGCCGTACACGAGGGCCACTTTCAGGACGGCCCAGCCGAAGAAGCTTCCGGGTAGCGGCTGCGGCGCGGGGCGGCCCGAAGCGTCCATGGCACGGGGAAGCGCGGCGCGTGTGAAGAGTTTCACAAGCCGATCGAGAAAGAAGAAGTTCGAAGCGCCCAGGAGCTGCCCCGCGAGGATGGAGAGTGCCGCGTGCGGATGCTGCGGAGCCAGAAGTCCCGCGAGCGCGAATGCGAGAAACCACGACGCGCGAAGCGAGCGTGACAGCAGGTTCGACTCGATGCGGCTCGAGACCAGGGGGGTCAATCCTCCAGCTGGGACATCTTGATGATCTTGATCGTCTCGCGCACTCCGGCCACGAATCCCAGTCCCAGGAGCACGAGGCTCAGCCAGGGCTGCGTCCGGAACTTCTGATCGAGGTATTTCCCGAGGAAGTATCCGACGATGGGCGCCAGCGCGAGAATGAACGGAATCGACGAAAGGAGTCCGACCTGCCGCCATCCGGAGACCTTCTTCGGATCCTTGCCGGTCACCGGGCCTCCTTGCGGTGTCGCGCGCTGGAACCGCGCGGCGCATGGAGCCAGCCCGCAGATGGAATCATGACGCCGACTTCGAGCGGGAGAGAGTAGCGGAGAGGGGCGCTGAGGGTCAACGCAAAAAGGGACGAGCGGACGCGAAGGTCCGCCGCCCTGGGGCCCGCGGGACGGATGCCACCGCGAGCGCCTATCTGGATGGCGCGGCTCGGGATGTGGATGGCGGGGCGCCTCTTCGCCTCCTCGGCTTCACCACACCGCGGCCCCGACTCCGCAGTGCTCTCCCCCAACAGAGGACGCCCCGCTCCACTTCCGGCCTACCTCTATATATGTGTCGGGCGGTCCAGCCGTGTGGGCTTCCGATCCGGTGAGGGGTCCTTCCAACGCCGGAGCCGCCGACACGAGATCGCATTCGCAACCGACGTGCCGCGTCGCGGGAGCCGAAGCGCGAAGCGCCTACCAACGGTCGTTTCAAGCGGTTCCACGGTTCGAAGATCACGCGAGCAAGACGGCCAGCCTCCTTCTCGGGTCGACTCGCGTTGACGCTCGCTCGCGGAGATCGATGGCCGGCGCCTGCTCAACAGCGGTTCGCCCTGGCGGTTGCCCGCGGTCAACACATGGGCGCTCCCCACGACAACCCCGGTTGGCGTACGTTCTCCCGCGATGATCGACTGGATCTCGAGCCACCCCCCGGTGCTCCAGGCACTCTTCGCCGCGATCTTCACGTGGGGACTCACCGCCCTCGGAGCATCCGCCGTGTTCCTGAGCGGGACACCGAGCCGGCGGCTGCTCGACGGCGCGCTCGGATTCACCGCGGGCGTCATGGTGGCCGCGAGCTTCTGGTCCCTGCTGGCGCCGTCGATCCAGATGGCGGAAGAGATGGGGATGGTCCCGTGGGTGCCCGCCGTGATCGGGTTCCTGGCAGGCGGGTTCACGCTCCGGCTCATGGACCGGCTGCTCCCGCACCTCCACCTCTTCGGTCTCACGATCGAGGCCGAGGGTCCTCGCACGCGATGGCGGCGCAGCATCCTCCTCGTGATGGCGATCACGCTCCACAACATCCCCGAAGGGCTCGCGGTCGGTGTCGCGTTCGGCGCGGCCGCCGCGGGCTATCCCGCCGCGACGATCGGCGGCGCGCTGGCGCTCGCGATCGGGATCGGGCTGCAGAATTTCCCCGAAGGCATGGCCGTCTCCGTCCCGCTCCGAGCCGAGGGCCTCTCGCGCGGCCGGAGCTTCTACTACGGGCAGCTCTCCGCCGTGGTCGAGCCCGTCGCCGCCGTGATCGGCGCCGCCGCGGTCCTGATCGCGCGCCCCATCCTCCCCTTCGCTCTCGCGTTCGCCGCGGGCGCCATGATCTTCGTGGTGGTGGAAGAAGTCGTCCCGGAATCCCAGCGTGGCGGGAACACGGATCTCGCGACCCTCTGCGCCCTGGGCGGGTTCGCGCTGATGATGGCGCTGGACGTGGCGCTGGGCTGACGCCCGGCTAGGTTCCCCCGCGGCGAGCCGCCGGTCGACTTGCCCCGGGGCAACCTCGGCCTCCACGGGGCGAGCGCCCCAACTTGCCCCGGGGCAACCTCGACCTCCAGTGGCGCCGCGCGACCCCCAACTTGCCCCGGGGCAAGTTGGAGGGCCGGCACCATCCCACATTTCGCCACAGAATCTCGCGCGTCTGCCGATAGATCCCAGGACCACTATCCACGACAACCTGGGGTCTCCATCCCATGAGTGTCAAAGGCGTTACGCTCGAATATCTCGACGCGAGCGAAGAGTCGGGCCTGATCGAGGCCGCCCAGACGGGCGACCGCGAGAGGTACCTCCGTCTCGTCCGCCACTACGGGCGGCCCCTGTATCGCGCGGCCTATTCCATGACCCGTGATCCCGCGAAGGCGGAGGCGCTCACGCGTGACGTGTTCGTCCGGGCGTGGCAGCGGATTCACGACTTCCCGAGGGGACAGCGGTTCTTCCCGTGGCTCCTTCGGGCCGCGCGCGGGCTGTTCCCCACGCCGCAGACGTTCCCCCAGCCGCAGGCCGTTCCCTCCGAGGAAGGCCCGATCGGCGCCGCGGACCCGGACGCATCCGGCACCGGGACGTCCGGCTCGACAGCGCCCGGAGCCGACGCCGAGGACGCCGGGTGGGCCGGCGCCGGCGTTCCATCCACCTCGCCCGAAACCGCGGCGCTCGCCGCGTTCGCCGAGCTCCGTCCCGATGAGCAGATGGCGCTCTCGATGCGACTCCTCGAGAGGATCTCGTACGAAGAGATCGGGGCCATCCTCGACCTCTCGCTGGGGGTCGTGACCCTTCGCATGTCCCAGGCGCGAGGGCACCTCCTTCCGCGCGCCGAGGCGCTGCCGACGGAGACCGAGTGATCCACGTCACGATCCAGCAGCTCTCGTCCTATCTCGACGAGCAGCTCGCCGAGGGCTCGGCGGACCTCGTGCGCCAGCATCTGGCGGAGTGCCCCGAATGCGAGACCAGGCTCGGGACCCTCTCACGAATGGACGCCGCGCTCACCCAGGCGCTGAGCCACGACCCGGGCGAGGATCTCTACCGAACGCTGGAGCGTGAGATCGCGGCCGCCTTGGGAGCGGATGCCGCCTCGAAGGCGAAGGAGATTCTCGAGGACGCGAGCACGAAGGCGTCCGCCCCGCCGCGCGTCCCGACGTCCACCGCGGGAGCGGCAAGACCCAATAGGCCTTTCGCGACGTCGGCCTCCGGTGCTGCCGTCTCCAAGGCGAGCGGCTCCACCCAGAATCGGCAGTCCGTTCGCGATGTTCCGGCCACCGCGTGGACGCCGAGCGCCGGGCGCGGCACCGCCGGCCGCGGCACCACCGAGCGCGGCACCACCGGGCGCGGCACCGCCGGCCGCAGCACCACCGAGCGCGGCACCGCCGGGCGCCGCACGGCCGCGCGCGTGCCGGATCCGCCCCGCTCCAAGGGTTCCTCCGCAGGTCCATGGGTCGCGGTGCTCTCGCTCGCGGTGATCGCGGGAAGCGTCGGCGTGGTCGTCTCGCACTCCGGCGCCGTCCAGGGATGGCTCGACAGCCTCATCAGCAATCCGAACTTCACCGTCCCGAAGCCCGGCGATCCCGCTCCCGGCACCGCGACCGCGCCTGGCGTGCCCGATCCGACCGCGACCGATTCCGCGGGCGCGACGGTGGACGTGATGGCCATCGTGGAAGCGACACCGGGCACGGACGCGACCCCAGAGCCCGCCACGGGCACCAACACGAGCACGAGCGCGAGCGCGCCCTTGCCGCCGCCGCCGCCTCGAGCCCCGCGCGCGACATCGACCGCCGACTCGGACGTCGAACCGTTCGACGACGGCGGGAACGAGTTCTCCGAGGAAGAGACGATGCCGCAGACGCCCCAATCCATGAGAGCCGACGAAGCGATGGCGACGTTCGGATCCTCGGCGGGGTCCGGTCGCGGGCCGGGCGGCGACCGCAAGACCGACCCGTACGCGGGCCTGAGGCCCGAGTCCCAGGCCGCCGTGCGCGAGGCGGAGCGCGTGCACCAGCAGACGCTCCTGCACCCGACGGCCGAGCAGTTCGAGGGGGCGGCCGCTCGCTGGGAGCGAGCCCTCGAGGGGGTGAGCGGACCGGAGCAGGTGACGATCCGCGGGCGGCTCGCGGACGCCAGGTACCGCGCGTGGGAAGCGGGACCCACCTCGGAGCGCGCCGACGCGGCGATCTCCGCGATCCGGTCGTATCTGCTCTTCGCGCCGCCGGGATCCGCGCGGGAGGAAGCGAGGGCGCGTCTCGCGCGCCTCGATACGCGTTAACCGCGCCGGCTCACCGCGAGCGAGCGCGCGCGCCAGCCCGGGAAACCCGCTCTACGCTTCGCTGGTCTGTTCGACCTTCCGGTTCTGCGAAGGACCGCCCACCACGATCCGTCCCGAGCGAAGCGCCTCGACCATCACGTTCACGATCTCGGCCGCGAACTGAGTGCCCGCCTTCGACTGCATCTGCGCGATTGCCTCCTCCACGGAGAGGCCGGCGCGGTACGGCCGGTCCGTCGTCATCGCGTCGAACGCGTCGGCCACGTTCACGATCTTCGCGCCCACGGAGATCTCGTCGCCCTTCAGTCCGTCGGGATACCCGCGCCCGTCCACCCGCTCGTGATGGTGGCGCACCATGTCGGTGACCCGCTCGAGGAACTTCACGCCTCGGATCATCTCCGCGCCTCGCACGGGATGCGCCTTCACGAGCTTCCACTCCTCGTCGGTCAGCGCGCCCGGCTTGTGGAGAATGGCGTCCTGCGTGTGGACCTTCCCGATGTCGTGCAGGAACGCGCCGAACTGGATGCGCTGCACCTCGTGGTGCGGGAACTCGAGCTCCTTGGCGAGGGCGACCGCGTACTTCGCCACGCGCTCGGTGTGGCCGTGCGTGTACGGATCCTTCTCCTCGATCCGGGACACCAGGAGCCGCACCGTGGAGACGTAGGCTTCCTGGAGATCCTGGAACAGCCGCGCGTTCTCGATGGCGATCCCGGCGGACTCCGCGAGGGATCGAAGCATCTCGAGATCCGAGCCGTGGAACTCCTGCCCGCTCACCTTCTCCCCGCACGCGAGCACGGCCGTGAGACGCTGCTTCATCATCACGGGCGCCACGACGGCGATGCCCGCCGCGTAGAGCGACCCCACCTCGCGCGCCAGCTCGGGATCGTGCTCCAGGTCCGTCAAACGAACGGGACGCCCGTCGTCCCCGTCCTGCGGCAGGAGCGCGTGGATGAAGGGACTCTTGTAGTCGAACGTGATCGCCCGCGCCTGCTCCTCCTTCAGCCCCTTCCACGTCGACACCGAGAGCCGCGTCGGGTGCTCGCGCTCGTCCGTCAGGAAGAGGCACGCCGAATTCACGCGGATCTGCCCGACCACGGTCAGGATGAGGGTGTTCAGCAGATGGTCCAGATCGAGCGAGGAGTTGAGCTGATGCGTGAGCCCCATCAGGGTCTCGAGGCTGTACACCTGGAACCGGAGCTCCTTGTTGCGCACGACCAGGTCCTCGCGGTTCCGCGCGACCTCGGTCTCCAGCTCCCGGTTCTTGCTCGCGAGGATCTCGGTGCGCTCCATGCGCTCGAAGATGCGCCGCACCTTGATCAGGAGCTCCTTCGGCGAGAAGGGCTTCGTCAGGTAGTCGTCCGCGCCGTGCATGAGCCCTTGGAGCCTCGAGTCCACCTCCGCGCTGGCCGAGACCATGATCACCGGGATCTGGGCCGTATCCTTGGTGCTCTTCAAGGACGCGCAGACCTCGAAGCCCGTCTTCTTCGGGAGCCGGAGATCCAGGATCACCAGATCCGGCGCGTCCTTCCGCACCAGCTCGAGGCCCTCCTCGCCGGTGGCCGCGGTGAGCACGCGAAATCCGTTCTGCGCGAGGGAGATCTGGAGCAGCTCCAGCACCCGCCGGTCATCATCGATCACGAGGATGCTGCGCTTCGCCTTGGCGGCTCCCTGCTCCACGGTAGGTCCGACGCTCTCGAAGGTCACGGGTGGCTCTCCAGGGGAACGGCCTCGTCCGGAGGAAGCGTGTCGCGCTCCTCCGGCGGGGCTGCGGGGGAAGGGCTCGAAGGCACGACTCCGGATTGCCGCTGGCGCGAGCGGCGCTCGATCTTGTCCAGCACCTCCAGGAACGCGTCGACGACCGAGGGATCGAAGGGCGTGCCCCAGTTCTCGGCGATCACCTGCCGCGCCTTGTCGAAGGGAAGCGCGCGGCGGTAGGGCCGGTCCGCCGTCATGGCCACGTAGGAGTCCACCAGCGACACGATCCGCGCGCCGAGCGGGATCTCGGTCCCGCGAAGCCCGGACGGATATCCCTCGCCGCCCCACCGCTCGTGATGGTGCCGCACCACGTCGACGACCTCCTTGGGCAGGTCCATCTCCTCGACGATCTTCGCCCCGCGCACGGGATGCTGCTTGATGAGCGCCCACTCGTCGTCCGAGAGGTGCGCCGGGTTCTTCAGGATCAGATGGCTCACCGTGATCATGCCGATGTCGCGCAGCACGGCTCCGTAGATGAGCGACTTGAGCGACGCCTTCGGCACGTGGAGGAGCTTCGCGGTCGCGCTCACGTACCGGACGACGCGCTCGGTCGTCCCGCGGGCGTAGACGTCCCGGCTCTCCACGAGCGACATCATCCCGCGCACCAGGCCCAGGTTCCGGTCCTCGACCGCGCGATGGTGGCGCGCGTTGGCGATCGCCACGGCCGCCTGGTTCGAGAGCGTGCTCAGGAGATCCCGCTCGTCCTCCTGGAACCCGCGCCGCGAGCCACGGCCCCCGAGGAACACGAGCCCCTCCAGGTCCCGCCGCACGCGGAGGAGCACGATCCACTCGAAGCCGGACGCGCGGAGCGCCTCGAGGCTCTCGCCGCCTTCGGCCTCGCGAAGGTCCGCCAGCGTGACGAAGGTGTCGTCCGGCGACACGGCGGCGAACCGAGACGCCGGGATGGTGAACTCCTTGAAGTGCTCCTGCGCGAAGCCGCGCACTTGCCGCGGTACGAGGATCTCCGGACGCCGGTTCTCCGGCAGGAAGACCGCGAGCCGCTCCACGCCGAACTGGCCCATCACGCTCAGGCTGAAGAGATTCAAGGTCTCGTCGAGATCGAGCGCGAGATTCAGCGCGCGCGTGATCTCGAAGAGGTTCCGGAACTCGACGAGCTTCCGCTTGAGCTTGGACTGGAGCGCCGCGATCTCCGCTTCGGCTCCGGCAGCGCCGCGGCCCGAACTCTCGCTCGGAGCCGGCGAAACCGGGGCTGGATCGACGGGCGCTTCCGCCGTGCCCGCGCCGGCCGGCACTTCCGCCGTGCCCGCGCCGGCCGGCACGTCCGGTCCATCCGCGCCCGCGGGCGCCTCCGGCGCGTTGGACTCGTACACGACCGCCTCCGCCTCCACGAGCGCGATGCGGATCTGGGGCGCGAGTCCCGTCACCTGGATCGTCCGCTCCGTCTCCTCGTAGACCTTCCCCTGCCGGGCGAGGACGGCCGTTCCGAGCGTGCAGATGGAGGTGACCTTCTGGAAGTCGAGCTGCACCGCGCGCGCGCCGCGCGCCTGGCACTCGAAGAGGAGCCGGTCCAGCGAGCGCGCGCCTGCCGGATCGATGATCCCCTCGAGACGGAACCGGAACCGGTCGCGCGATCCGACGCGTTCGATGTGGAGCGATTTCATGACGCCGCCTCCTCCGCCACCTTCCTCACGAGAGCGCACGGATTCAACACCATCGTCACGCTCGAGTCCGGCGCCACGATTCCGCCCATCACGTTCGTCACCGGATAGAGCCGCGGCGGCAACGCGGTGAGCCTCGCTCCCTCGCGCCAGACGATGCGGTCGAACGCGACGACGACCGAGCGGCCCCCGCACCGGAGCACCGCGACCGGCCGGTCCGCATTCCCGTTCGCCGCCTCGTCGCCGCCCACGTCCCCGAACAACGTGTGCAGCGGGACCACCGGGCCCATGCCCTCCGATCCGTTGGGCCCCTCGCCCGGCGCGTGGATGCGGTCGACCGCGCTCCAGGGAAGCGCCACGCGGTGCCCGGACGCCTCCACGATGAGGAAGCTCCGGAGCGCGCGCGCCATCGGAAACTGGATCCGGAGCTGGGCCGGCGACTCCCCTGCCTCGCGCAGCGTCACGTAGCCGGCGAGAGACTCGAGCGCCTCCTCCAGCATCGCGACGGTGGCGCGGTCGAACACGAGCTGCCCCTCGAGCGAGATCCGGGCCTCCAGGTCCTCGCGGCTCGCGACGAGCCGGATCTCGGGCGTGTCCTCGGGACCCGACGGCTCGGCCGTCTCGATGAGCCGGCAGAGGAGGGGAAGGAGCACCGCGCCGATCTGCGGCTCGAACCCGACGCCGCCCGCGCGCACGGTGAGCACCGCCTGGCGCGACTGCGGCCGGCGCGAGACCGCGGCGTAGAGGTCGTCCACGAAGCGGTCGAGCGGATCGAGGAACTCCCAGAGGAGATGCTCGTCGAGATCACGGGCGCGGCGCTCGAGGGAGTACTGGAGCCCGAGGAGATGGTTCATCTCGTACCCCAGCGTCCGGAGCGCCGACGAGGCGTCCTGGACCCGTTGCTCCGCGAGCGCGCCGAGCGCGGACTCGACCGTGCGGCCCATCGCCTGCATCCGCTCGTTCTGGTTCACGATCGCGCTCTTGATCTCGACGGTGAGGCCGAGCAGGGTCTCCTGCGGCCCGACGTCGGGAGCCTCGTCGAGGAGATCGCGCGCGGAACGGTCGGAGGGATCCGTCATCCCCGCGCGCAGGTCGCTCAGCGCGCGCCCCACGAGCCCGCCCTGCGCGAGGACGGAGCCGAAACCCTCCGAGCGCAGCGAGTCGACGATCTTCTCCTCGCGCTCCAGCGCGACCTTCGCGTGCGCCACGATCTCCTCCGCCTGCTCGGGCTTGATGTGGCCGAGCTGGCCGAGCGACTCCCGCAGATCCCGTGTGAGCGCGTGGAGCTCGGCCAGGCCCAGCCACTCGGCGCCCCGCTGGACGAGCCGCAGGGCATGATCCGCGACGGGCCCCTCGTCCGAGGAGAGGTCGGGACGGTCCGCGGCGATCACGCGTCGGACCGCCTCGATCTGCTCGTGCGCGAGGGCGCCGAACGTGGCCGCCGCGCGGGCGAGCGCGGGGTCGTGGGTCTCGACGAAGTCCTCACGCATCGACGGCTCTCATCCCCGGCCTTCCTGGCTTCGCCTGAGCTCCGGCTGGAGACGGTCGAGGATCGCGCGCTGCTCCGGCGTGAGGGACTCCACCGCATCGGCCCACGCGTCGTCGGGCTCCGTCCACGCCACCTCGGCTCCGGATGCGTCGGAGCCCGCGACGGACGACGGGCCGGACGAGTGGCTCGGGGCGCGCTCGGGAGCCGCCGGCGATCGCGCGGCGGACCGGCCGCCCTGGAGCGGCTCCTGCGTCCCGGCGGCCCCCTCAGGCTCCGCCCCCAGCTTCTCCCTCAAGTCGTACGCGCGGTCGAGCGCGGCGACGACCGCCTCGATCGCGCGGGACGTGTCCAGCGCCGGGGCCGCGGGCGCGGGCGCGGGGCCTGCCGCGAGATTCGCGAGCCCCGCCTTCGCGTCCTCGCTGGTCGCGTGGATCGCGGTGATGGTCTCGCCGACCTTGGCCTCGATCTCCTCCGCGAGCCGCGCGATCGTGTCCGTGGACTCGCGCGCGTACTCCGCGAGCCGCCGCGTCTCCTCCGCGATCGCGCCCATCGCGTCGCCGCCCGTCTTCTGCGCCTCGAGCGCCGCGTTCAACGCGAGCAGCGTGGCGCGGTTCGTCACCTTCTCCGCGACCGCGGCCAGCTCGTTCGCGCGCATCAAGCCCGCGGCGAGATCCTCGATGCCGTTGGCCGCGGTCTGCACCACGGCGTCCACGAGCTGTGCCGGAGAAGTGGACGCTGCCGAGCCGCCTGACGGTCCGCCGGAGGCAGCCGCCGCCGCGCTCGCGGTCTCGGGAATCGCCTCGATCTCCTCGCCCAGCTGCTCGAGCGCCTGGATCAGCGCGTCCACGTTCCGGATCGCCTCCTGGCGGACGCGTGGATCGAAGCCAGGCGCCGGCACCGCCGCAACCGGAGCCGCGGCGGCAACAGGCATGGGCGGGGGCTCGTCGAGCGGCACGTTCTGCAGGAATCCCGGAATGCGATCCATGTCCCCGATCAGCTCCGCCTCGTCCACCGCGATGCGGCTCACGACCGGACCCGTCACGCCCCCGTCGCGCGAGGCCGCGAGGAGCTCGTGGAGCATTCCCGAGCGCAGCTCGGGCACCTCGATGAGCGGATCCTTCCGGTTCTTGAACGCCAGCGTCGCGAGATTGATCTGACGGCGGAGCGACTCGAGATCCACGACCGAGGCGCCCCACGCCTTCCGCTCTTCCTCCCGCGCGGCGCGCTCGCGGAGGAGCGCGGCCTCGCCCTGACGCTGCGGGACGCGCGCGAGCACGGCGGCCGTCACGCCCCCGATCAGCGACACGGCGACGGCACCGCCCCAGGTGTACGGCGGGTCGAAGAAGACCATGCAGTAGGTCGCGAGGAGCCCCGTGCCGATGCCCGCGACAAGGACCGTGAACGAGAAGACTCCGCGGCTCGGCCTCGGGGTGGAGACCGTTTCGGTGTCGTCGTGTTCGTCGCTCATGGATGGCGCCTTTCTCTCTCGTCCGCGGAACCGGCCCGGGACACGGCGTCCCGGGGCATGATGGACTCGATGATCGACCAGTAGTTGAGGCAGTGGATCTGTTCGCCTCGCGCCTCGAAGATCACCTCGATCAGGTTCGCCAGCTCCTGATCCACGGAGGTGCTCTCCGTCTCGCGAAGCTCCGTCGCGGCCACGAGCCGCGGCATCTCCGGCACCACCACGCCGACGCGGTCCCCACCGCGCGCCAGCACCAGCGCGAACCGGGCTCCCGCCGGACCCCTCACGGAACCCATCCCGAGATAGGAGGCGAGGTCGAACGCGGGAACCATCTCTCCTCGGAACGCGACGATTCCCGCCATCGGCTCCCGCTGCATCGGCAACGGCGCCAGCCGCTCCGCTTCGACCAGTCCCGAGACGTCATCCACGTGCGCGCCGAACGCGACCCCGCCAATCGAGAAGACCAGCACGCCGCGGCTCCGCGTCGCGATCCCCGGGTTGGGTTCCATCCTCCGTCGCTACCTCTTTTCTGTTGTGTCGGACTGGTGCGAGGAGAATTAGAAGGCAACGATCGTGCCATGGGCCCTCCAATCCAAGCGCACACAACACACTGAAATCTCAGGGCTTACACCCAACCCCTCCCTCGTGGTCGCACCCGGCCGCACAGGACCTGACCGGCGGGAAGCGGGCGCGATGCAAATCCAGCCGCATCCCGCAACGTGCGAAGTCCGGCTCCGACCCTGGGTGCTTCAACCCGAAAATTCGGCCAAAACAAGCCACATCGTGATCTGAATCGACCTTGCGGGAGACCGGATGAAATCCATCCGAAACGCGCAAGTAACGCCGCGATCACGGATTCAGTGATGCACCGGAAGGCAAGTTGGAAACGGCATGGAGGATGCTCAATGCATCGTGTGGAAGCAGTCGATCGGGGTTCGTGGTCGGAACCAGGACGGTGGCGCAACAAGGAAGAGGTGAGGTGGCCATGACGGCAGCCCGCAAGTATCTGGCGAGCAAGTCGAGTCCCAGGAAGGTGCGTCCGACCGCTTACGTCGCGATCAACTGTCTCCTTCTCACGAAAGCGAGCGGCACGCCGCGCAACGGCGACCCGCTTCCCCAGGAAGACGTGGACGCGTATCTGGCGGCGCTCAAGGACCAGATCGAGGCCCACGTGCCTCTGACTCCCGAGCGCTCGCGGCTCCTGTCCCGCTATGACGTGGCCGCGTGGCGGCGGCTCGCGAGCGCGCACCGGGGATCGCTCCGGTACACCATCTTCCGCACTCCCGAGGATCTCCTTCTCATCTCCCTCGGCCATTTCGAGCACAGCGGGCCGTACGTGCCGAACCGCCGCGAGGGAGTGATCACGGGTGAAGAGGCGGACGTGGGCCGGAGCCCGAACTGGTACCACTTCTCCTACACGTACGGCGAGCTGCTCGAGAATCCGTCGGTCGCGATGAGCGGCCTGCTCGAGAAGCTGACCGTGGCGGTGGAGCGGTATCACAAGATGCTCTCGCACATGCGCGGCGAGTACTGGAGCCTGGGAAACCGCTTCAAGAAAGCGCATGTGATCCGCCTGGAGCGGAGCGTCGACGAGGACGCGCGAGAGCAGAGCCTGCGGGACATGCAGGACCAGCTCCTGGACGCCTACTCCGAATGGAAGCGGACAGGAGAGCGCAAGCACCTGGACCAGATCCGCGGCCTCACGCGCGAGATCCGGCTCCTTTCACCGGACTTCCAGTTTTCGCTCCCCGCGGGAGGACCCGCCTAGCGGCGAGCGACACGAACCCCCGCGTGCCCTTCGGCTCCCCCCCGACCCGACGCTACACCCGAGGGGCACGCACCCCCCCTGCACACCGCGAAGGCGCCGGCCAGCGACGGCCGGCGCGACGCGTTTCAGCGAATCTCGTAGTTGGGAGCTTCCTTGGTGATCGTCAAGTCGTGCGGGTGGCTTTCACGCAATCCCGCGTGCGTGATCCGCACGAACTTCGTCTTGGTGCGCAGCTCGTCCATGTTCGTGACGCCGCAGTAGCCCATGCCGGCGCGCAGGCCGCCCATGAGCTGGTAGATCACGTTCGAGACGGCGCCCTTGTACGGGACGCGGGCCTCGATCCCTTCCGCGACGAGCTTCTTGAGATCCTTCACGCCTTCCTGGAAATACCGGTCGCCGCGTCCGCTCGACATCGCGCTCAGGGATCCCATGCCGCGGTAGACCTTGTACGTGCGGCCCTCGTACAGAAGGGTCTCGCCCGGGCTCTCCTCGGTGCCGGCGAGCAGGTTGCCGATCATGACCGAGTTCGCTCCGGCCGCCAGGGCCTTCACGACGTCGCCGGAGTACTTGATCCCGCCGTCCGCGATGATCGGCACGCCCTCGGGCGACGCCACGGACGCGCACTCGAAGATCGCGGAGATCTGCGGCACGCCCACGCCCGCGACGACGCGCGTGGTGCACGCGGAGCCCGGGCCCATGCCCACCTTCACCCCGTCCGCGCCGGCCTCGATCAGGTCGCGCGTGGCTTCCGCGGTCGCGATGTTCCCGACGATCAACGGCAGATTCGGGTGCCGCTTCTTCACGGCCCGGGTCGTCTCGAGCACGCCCTTCGAATGCCCGTGCGCGCTGTCGACCACGACCACGTCGACGCCGGCACGCAACAGCTCCTCGGCCCGCGCGATGTTGTCGGGACCGACGCCAATGGCCGCGCCGACGCGCAGACGTCCGAGATGATCCTTGCACGCGCGCGGGTAGCGGATCCGCTTCTGGATGTCCTTCACCGTGATGAGGCCGCGCAGGTTGTAGTCCGCGTCGACGACCGGGAGCTTCTCGATCCGGTGCTGGTGGAGGATGCGCTCCGCTTCCTCGAGGGTCGTGCCCACGGGCGCCGTGACCAGGTTGTCCTTGGTCATCGCGTCCCGGACCTTCAGGTCCACGCCGGAGACGAACCGCAGATCACGATTCGTCAGGATCCCGACGAGCCGCTTCCCCTCCGTGATCGGCACGCCCGAGATGCGGAACTTCTCCATCAACTCCAGGGCGCGAGCCACCGGAACGTCGGGCGGGAGCGTGATCGGGTTCACGATCATGCCGCTCTCGGAGCGCTTCACCCGGTCCACCTCCTCGACCTGCTGATCGATCGGGAGGTTCTTGTGGATGATGCCGATCCCGCCTTCCTGGGCGAGGGCGATCGCGAGCGCGCTCTCGGTGACCGTGTCCATCGCGGCGCTCAGGATGGGGACGTTCAGCACGATGTCGCGGGTCAGCATCGTGGTCGTCTCGACGTCCCGGGGATGGACTTCCGAATAGCCCGGAAGGAGGAGGACGTCGTCGAAGGTGAGCGCCGGCTCGTTCGAGACGCGCGGCGATCCGCCTTCGGGCGCGTAGCCCGAGAGCTTCTCGCCGGGTGTCGCGAAGGCCCTCATTTCTAGTCCGGAAGCCCCGTGTCGATGCGCTCGCTGAGCGAGAACCAGAAGGTGGCGCCGAGGCGCACGGCGAAGTACGCCTTGTCGCCGTTGAATCCCGAGGGGAAGTTCACCTCGTCCGCCGCGAAGATGTGAGTGTAGCTCCCGTCGAACGTCATGGTGATGTGTTTCGACATCTGGCGCTCCACGCCGGCAATGCCGTACAGGCCGAAGTCCACGCGCCGGAGGCGCTCGAACGTGACGGGGTCCTTCGCGGCGCCGAGATCCTCGCTCAGGATCGACCAGTTGTAGAGGCCGCCGCCGCCACCGACGAAGGGGCGCAAGTTCCCCTCACGGATCATGTAGCGCGCGCCGATCGGAAAGAGCGGGACGATGTTCGCGACGTAGAAGCTGTCCGTGCCGGTGTCGAGACGGTTCCATCCCCATCCGATCGTGACGTCGGCGGTGATCTTGTCAGTCCACGCGTAGCTCAGGACGAGGTCGCCCGAGATCCGGGGCTGCCCGAGCTCCTTCAAGTCCTCGTCCTGCGTGAAGAAGAGGGTGCCGCCGCGAATGCCGATCCCTCCGAAACCGCTCATGTCGAATGCGAAAGCCGGTGTGACCGTGGCCAGGAGCAGGAAGGCGAAGAGCCCTCCGGCGAGCAACCGATTCATGGGTTCTGGAAGTCTCCTTCGATGGCGGCCGAAACCTCCGGCCGGCCGGCACAGGGATGTGGTAGCCGCGTATTCTATGAGGGACTTGGCCGGGGTGTCAACGGGCCCCGAGGACCGGATTCCGAGCGCCGGGACCGGTCTAGACCGCGAGAACCCCCAGCTCCGCCAGGGCCCAGAGGAGGATCTGGACCGAGAGCGCGACCTGGAGCACCCCCAGGACCGACCCCAGGATCTGGAGAACCAGCAGCGCCACGCCTCGCATGATCTTCCGGGCGAACAACATGAACACGTAGTTCAGGGCCATGACCACGAGCGCGAGCGCCACGATCATCCGGACCCGCGACGGGTCGTCCGTGGCCGCGAGCAGCGCGATCACCGCCGCGATCCCGTACGGCGTGAGCACGGTGGGAAAGGTGAGCCGGAGGGCCGCGGCCCATGAGTCCTGGGGCAGCGGAGGCACGTCCGCGCGATCGCTCCCGTACTGCGCGAGCACCATCTGGATCGCGACGAGAAAGAAGATGACCCCGATCGCGATCATGAGGGCCGGAAGCGAGATCCCCCACTTCACGAGCAAGGCGCTGCCGAGGAACGCGGCGACGAGGATGGAGACGACGGAGAGGATGAAGACGCGAAGCGTCAGGCGGCGTAGTGCCGGCCCATCCAGATCCCGGGTCTGCTGGACGAATGGACCCAGGATCTTCAGGGGGCCGAGCGTCACGACCAGCAGGATGAGAATCTGGCTCGCGTCGAGCACGGCGGTAGTGTAGACGGCTGGACGCCGCCTTGACAGTCCTGTTTGGCGGCTCGTAGAGTCCGGTGCTCGGCGGCGGTGTAGCTCAGCGGTAGAGCAGGAGAATCATAATCTCTTGGTCCGGGGTTCGAATCCCTGCGCCGCCACCACCTTCCCCCTGCCCGTCCCCACCGGGAAACCCCCGGCTCCACCCGTGAGAAGTTCCTGCCGCGAAAGGATTTGCACTTGCCCGCGTCGCGGCCTCTCGCGAGGGCTATACTTTCAGCATGACGCGGAAGACCCCAAGCCGCACCCCGAACCCACGTGACGCGAGGCTCGAGCGCTTCGCGTCCCGCGCGCTGGAGTCGGATCGCCTCCTGCCTCCCTCGCTGCCGCTCCTCGTCGCCGTATCGGGCGGACCGGACTCGGTGGCGTTGCTCCACTTCCTCGCCGGGTACCGGGAGCGCACCGGCGAGCCGGCCGGCGGCGTGATCGCGGCCCACGTGAACCACGGTCTCCGAGGCGCGGAGTCCGAGGAGGACGCGACCTTCGTTCGGGAGCGGGCCGCGACATGGGGCCTCCCGTATCTCGAGGAGACCGTCGTTCTCGCGCCGGGGTCGTCCGAGGAGGTCTGCAGGCGCGCCCGCTACGGCGCGCTCCGCGCCATGGCCGCCCGCTCCGGGGCCGATCGGATCGCGACCGCCCACACGGCGGACGACCAGGCCGAGACCGTGCTGCTCCGGCTCGCGCGCGGGGCGGGACTTCGCGGGCTCTCCGGCATGCCGGTGAGCGGCCGGGTACAGGGAGTGAGGGTGGTGCGGCCCTTCCTCGAGGTCACGAGGGAGCAGGTCCTCGAGTACGTGGGGCGCCACGGGCTTCCGTTCCGCACCGACTCGACCAACCTGAGCTCGCGCGCGGCCCGGAACTTCGTCCGGCGGGAGATCGTTCCACGGATGCGGGAGCGCGTGAATCCCCGGGTCCGTGAGGCCATCCTCCGGGCGGCGGGCGCGATCCGCGAAGCGAACGCCTTCCTCGACGCGGAGGCGAGACGCGCGCTCCCAGACGTGACGTGCGGGAGAGGGCCTGGCGAGATCCGTCTTGATGCCCGGGCCCTCCTCCGGTACCCTAAGACCTTACGTACATACCTGTTGCGCCTCGCGGTCCAGGAGGTCGCGGGGACCTCCCGCGATCTCGCCACGACGCACATCGAATCGCTCCACTCGCTCGTACGGTCCGGCAGCGGCAAGTCCCTGGACCTCCCTGGCGGTATTCGTGTCCGCAAGGAGCGCGACCGGATCGTCCTGACGCACGAGCGTCCCGAACCACGGACGCACGAGCGTCCCGAACCAACCCCGGAGAATCGCCATCCAATGCTGGAGAGCGGAACCACTTCTGCCGATCTAGGCCATGAGGTTTCCGCATCGTGAATCCCTTTCGATTCGAGGTGCCGATTTGAGCTCACGACACGAGCGGGACCTGAGTCCCGTCATGAAGAAGCAGCAGCAGAACGGCCGGACCCCGAAGCGTCCGGCTCCGCCTCGCCCGCCCCAGCGCAAGCCCACGCCGTTCGGGCCGGCCAGGCCGCTCCGCACCGCGCTCCTCTGGGTCATCCTCGTCCTCGCCGTGCTCGTGTTCGTGCAGGTCTACGGCGAGATCCGAGCGAAGACCCACGAGGTCCCCTACTCCGAGTTCCTGGCTCAGATCGACCAGGCGAACATCAAGTCCGCCACGATCGTCGAGCGCGAGGTGATCGGCGAGCTGAAGCAGAGCACCCTCACGCACGTCGAGGGGCGCCCGGTCAGCTACATCTTCTTCAAGGTCTACCTCCCCGCCGAGGACAAGGACATCGGCCGCGCGATCCTCGCGAAGGATCCGAACGCGATCGTGAACTCGAAGCCCGCCGGGATGAACTGGTGGGGCATCGCGCTCTCGTACATCCCGTTCATCGCGCTCCTCGTGCTGTGGCTCGTCATGATCCGCCAGCTCCAGTCCGGCGGCGCGAGCGCCATGAAGTTCGGGAAGAGCCGGCCCAAGGTCGCGCTCGAGTCCGCCCCCAAGGTCACGTTCAAGGATGTCGCCGGCGCGGACGAGGCGAAGCAGGAGCTGGAGGAGATCATCGAGTTCCTGCGCGATCCGAAGAAGTTCCAGCGGCTGGGCGGTCGCATTCCGAAGGGCGCGCTTCTCCTCGGCCCTCCGGGAACGGGCAAGACGCTCCTCGCGAAGGCCGTGGCCGGCGAGGCGGGCGTGCCGTTCTTCTCGCTCTCGGGCTCCGACTTCGTCGAGATGTTCGTCGGCGTCGGCGCGTCACGGGTTCGTGATCTCTTCGACCAGGGAAAGCGAAACGCTCCCTGCATCATCTTCATCGACGAGATCGACGCCGTGGGGCGCCACCGCGGCGCGGGGCTCGGCGGCGGGCACGACGAGCGGGAGCAGACCCTGAACCAGCTTCTCGTCGAGATGGACGGCTTCGAGTCGAACGACGGCGTGATCCTGATCGCCGCCACGAACCGCCCGGACGTGCTCGATCCGGCGCTGCTCCGGCCCGGGCGATTCGACCGGCAGATCGTCGTGGACGTTCCGGACGTGCGCGGGCGCGAGGGAATCCTCCGCGTCCACACGCGGAACATCCCCGTGAGCGAGGACGTGAACCTGAACACGATCGCGCGCGGCACGCCCGGGATGGTGGGCGCCGACCTCGCGAACCTCGTGAACGAGGCGGCGTTGCTGGCGGCGCGGCGAAACCGCAAGCGCGTCGGCCCGGTCGACTTCGAGGACGCGAAGGACAAGGTGATGATGGGGACCGAGCGGCGGAGCCTCGTGATCTCGGACGCCGAGAAGCGAAGCACGTCGTACCACGAGGCGGGGCACGCCCTGGTCGCCTGGCTGCAGCCGGGAAGCGACAAGGTCCACAAGGTGACGATCATCCCGCGCGGACGCGCGCTCGGTTTGACGGCGTTCCTGCCCCAGGACGAGCGGCATTCCTTCTCGCGCGAGTACTGGTCGCAGATCCTGACCCACCTGATGGGCGGGCGCGCGGCCGAGCAGATCGTGCTGAACCAGCTCACGACGGGCGCCTCGGACGACATCCGCCGCGCCACGGGCATCGCGCGGAGGATGGTCTGCGAGTGGGGGATGAGCGAGCGCCTCGGCCCGCTCACGTTCGGGAGCAAGGAAGAGTACGTGTTCCTGGGCCGCGAGATCTCGCAGCACCGGGACTACAGCGAGACGACGGCGATCGCGATCGACGAGGAGGTCCGCGGGCTCGTCGAGGGCGCGTACTCCCGCGCGCGGCAGCTCCTCACGGACAACCTGGACAAGCTCCACCTCCTGGCCCTGGCGCTCCTCGAGCGCGAGGTGCTGGACGGCGAGGAGATCGAGAAGGTCCTCCGCGGCGAGAAGCTCGAGCCGATCGCGAGGGACCGTGACGGCGATCGCGACCGTCCGGCCGCCGCGGCCGTGGCGGAGGAGGAGCCGAAGCGCGAGAAGGCTCCCGCCCCGCGCATCCACCCGAGCGAGAGCCCGGGCCTGGCCTGATCGAGTGACCAGAGCCCGGCCGGATCGCGCCGCGTTGCTGGCGACGCCGTACCCGGCCGGGCCTCTTCATTTCCGCCACCGGCTCGGCTCATGGGACCTGGCCGAGGGCCCCCGGGTCGTCGGCATCCTCAACGTCACTCCCGATTCGTTTTCCGACGGCGGGAAGTATCTCTCCCCCGAGGACGCGCTCGCGAAGGCGTTCGCGATGGCCGAGGAGGGCGCGGACGCGATCGACGTGGGAGGGCAGAGCACGCGGCCGCGCGGCCCCGCTTCCCTGGGCGCCGGCGCGGAATGGGATCGGATCGCGCCGGTTATTCAGCTCCTGGCGGCCCGCCTCCCCGAGATGCCCGTGTCCGTCGACACCTACTGGGGCGAGGTCGCCCGGCGCGCGCTGGGCGAGGGCGCGGCCATGGTGAACGACGTGAGCGGGTTGGGCGTCGATCCAGCGATCGCGGATGCGGTCGCCGCGTCGGAGGCCGGCCTCGTCCTGATGCACTCGGTCGGAGCCCCGGACCGGTTCCACGACCGGCGCGAGTACGCGGACGTGACGGCCGAGGTGCGCGACTTCCTCTCGGCGCGGCTGGAGCAGGCGGTCGCGGCGGGCGTCCCGCGGGATCGGATCGCGCTGGATCCCGGCGTCGGCTTCTCCAAGCGCGCCGAGCAGAGCGTGGAGGCGCTTCGTGGGCTTCCGCTCTTGACCGCTCTGGGCCGGCCCCTGTACATCGGAGTATCCCGGAAATCGTTCCTCGGAGCGCTCACCGGCGAGTCCGTGGACCGTCGGATGGCCGCCGGACTCGGCGCCACCGTGGCCGCGTTCGCGCTCGGCGGAAGGATCTTCCGGACCCATGACGTGCGGGAGACCCGGGACACCCTCCGCGCCGCCCGCGCCATCCTGGACGACACCGTGGACCCCGCTTCCCTGATGGCGCCCGAGGAGGTCTCGCGCGAATCGCGGGCGCGGGCACCGATGGCGGACCAGCCCGTGCCGGAGCGACGCTCGTGATCGACATCAAGCCCCAGTTCCTCCTGGACGTGCTCGACATCCTGATCGTCGCGTTCCTGTTCTACCGCCTGTTCGCGATGATCAAGGGAACGCGGGCCGCGCAGATGTTCGTCGGGCTCGTGTTCATCGTGATCGCGTCGATCGTGGCGCAGTGGTTCCGGCTGAACGCCTTGAACTGGATCATCGGGAGCCTGAAGACGGTCTGGGTGATCCTGTTCGTGATCCTGTTCCAGCCCGAGCTGCGCGCGTTGCTGACCCACATCGGGCAGAATCGTCTGCTGCGGGCCCTCATTCGCGTGGGCGAGGGCGGCGTGCTGAAGGAGATCCTGGGATCGGTCGAGGACATGAGCCGCGACCGCCGCGGCGCCCTGATCGTCGTCGAGCGCGACATGGGGCTCCGGGACTACATCGAGACCGGCACCAAGCTCGAGGCGACCGTCACGAAGGAACTCTTGGAGACGATCTTCACCCCGCACTCCCCCCTGCACGACGGCGCCGTGATCGTGCGCGGCGATCAGATCGCCGCGGCCGGCTGCATCCTGCCGCTGAGTCAGGCGGGCGGGTTGTCGCCGATTCTCGGCACGCGCCACCGCGCCGCGCTCGGTCTGGCCGAGGAGACCGACGCCTGCGTCTTCGTGGTCTCCGAGGAGACCGGCGCCATCTCGATCGCCTACAAGGGCGAGCTGAAGTGGAACCTCGACGAGGGCCAGCTGCGCAGCGAGCTCGCCGCGATCTTCAATCCGAGGCCGGACGAGGGGCAGGAAGAGCCCGAAGAAGAGGTCGCGCAGGAAGCCTGAGGGATCCTACCCCGCTATGCTGATGGGGATGCGTTCGCCTCGGGACCGGGCATCAGGAACCAGAGGATCAGATACGTGAAGATCCCGGGAAACGCCACGCTCAGGACCGAGACGACCACGTACGCGATGCGCACCCGGCTCGCGGGCCACCCGAGCCACTCGGCGAGGCCCCCACAAACGCCGGCGATGACGCGGTTGCGAGAACGGCGCAGCTTACGACCTCCGAATGCCATGGGTTCCTCCTTCCTGCTCCCATTCTAATGAACCCGACCCCTCTCGACCATGCTCTCGCGTTCCTCCTCATCGGGTTCATCCCGCTCTGGGGCCTCTGGGACAAGAGGCGACTGCTCGCCGGGCTCCGCCTCGGCTCGGGCGACGCGCGGGTGCGGGCCTACCATCGCATCATGCTCGTCTC
>DASTBC010000089.1 GCA_035712245.1 Candidatus Eisenbacteria bacterium | reverse complement strand
CGTGAACGGGGACGGCTACGACGACGTCATCGTCGGGGCGCACGAGAACGACGCCGGCGGTCTTGCCGCCGGTCGGGTGTACGTGACGGCGATCTATCCGTATCAGGTGCTCGCGCCCAACGGAGGCGAGGAGTGGGTGGTCGGCCGACCGGCCACCGTACGCTGGCGAGGACACGACGTGGCGGACCTGGCGATCTCGTACGACGGGGGCGCCTCGTGGAGCACGCTCGCGATCGGTGTGGGAGGGCTCGGGGAGAACGAGTTCACAGTCATCCCCGCGCTCGAGTCCGAGTTCGCCAAGGTGCGCGTCTCGATGCACGGGGAGGCGCCGCGCCATTCCACCTCCGATGCGAGCGACGGAGTCTTCCGGATCGTGAAGCCGGTACGGCCGCCTCAGGCGACAGCACGCCTTCTCGGTTCACCCCAGGGACTGGCCGTGAACGAAGGGTACGGAACGTCGGTCGCGTCGGCGGGGGACATGAACGGCGATGGCTACGGAGACTTCGTGGTGGGATCGCCCAACGCCGGTGGTGACGGACGCGCGTACGTGTTCTATGGCGGTCCCGGCGCCGACGGTGTCGCGGATTTGATTCTGCAGGGCATCAATGATGGAAACACCGTGGGCTTCGGAGTGTCGGTGGCATCGGCAGGCGACATGAACGGCGACGGGTACGGAGACGTGATCGTCGGAGCCCAGGACGACGGCACGATGCTGGGCGGCCGTGCGTTCGTATTTCACGGCGGCCCCACGCCGGATGCCGTCTCGGACCTTGTCTTGTCCGGCGGCCTCGGCGACACGTTCGGATTCGGGATCTCCGTTTCGTCCGCGGGCGATGTGAACCGAGACGGATATGGAGACGTCATCATCGGAGATCACCGCGTCAATGGGGGACAGGGGGCTGCGTACGTGTTTCACGGGGGCCCCGTCCCGGAAGGCTTTCCCGATGTGGCTCTGCACGGAGAGACGGACCTCGACCAGCTAGGGGCGTCGGTGTCCTTTGCCGACGACTGGAACCAGGACGGATACGACGACGTCGTCGTGGGCTCCGGATGGTTCGGAAGCGGCAGGGGCGCGGCCTTCGTGTACTTCCTCGGCCCGGGCAGCGATATGGTCGCGGACATCACCCTGGAAGGAGCGACCTCGAATAGCCACTTCGGTGCTTCGCTGGCGTCAGGCGACACGAACGGGGACGGGTTCGAAGACGTGATCGTGGGCGCCTTCGGGCATGCGAGCTTCACGGGGCGCGCGTACGTGTTCCATGGGGGTCCCTTCGGCGATGGCGTCGCCGATCTCACGCTGAGCGGCGAGCTGACGAGCGACAACTTCGGCTTGTCGGTCGGATTCGCGGGCGACGTGAACGCGGACGGCTTCGGCGACATCATCGCCGGCGCGTATGGGCACGGCTCGCAGAAGGGGCGTGCGTACGTCTACCACGGCGGTCCTGGCGCGGATGCGACGGCCGATCTCGTGCTCGACGGCGATGGCAGTACTGAGGGGTTTGGAAACGCGGTGGCCTCGGCCGGTGACATCAACCGGGACGGGTTCGGAGATCTGGTCGTGGGGGCGAGCGCGTTCTCGAGCAACCGGGGGCGCGCGCACGTGTTCACGGCGCATCGATTCCTCCTCACGGCCCCGAACGGCGGCGACACGTGGAACGTGGGCGCGACGAAGACGATCACCTGGCTCGGCGCCGAGCCCGCGGATCTCTGGCTCTCGGTGGATGGCGGCCTCACGCACCAAGTCATCCAAGCCAGGGTCGGGGGCGAGGTCTCGAACTCCTTCACGCTCCGGGTGCCGCACACGCCCACGAAGTTCGCCCGGATCAAGGTGACGCCTACGGACGCTTCGGTGGATGGATTGGATCGAAGCGACTCGCTGTTCACGATCCAGACGTCGATCTCGCTTCTCGCGCTGCTGGCGGCTCCGCTCCCCGAAGGGATGAGTGGGACGACGATCTCCTGGCAGACCGATCCGGGTCCGGAGGACCTGGCGGGATACCGGCTCGAGAAGGCCGGTACCGGGAGCGCCTCGGCGGACTGGCGCACGATCGTGCCCCTCACGCGAGAGACCTCGCACACCGATCCGGAAGGCGGTCCCGGCTCCCGTTACCGGCTCCTCGCGGTGAACGGGTTCGGGGAAGAGCTCCTGCTCGGAGAAGCCGCGATTCGCCCCGCGACAGTCCTGTCGGCCTGGCCGCTCCCGTACCGGGGAGGTGCGCTCCAGGTGTCGTTCGCGACCCCCGGCGGGCTCGGCGGCGGCAGCGGTCGCACGGAGCTCGCGGTCTACGACGTGCACGGCCGCCTGGTGCGCACGATCGATGCCGGAGCGTATCCGGCGGGGGTCCGGCTGGCGGCGTGGGACGGACGGGACGCCAATGGCCGTGAGACGCCCGCCGGTGTCTACTTCCTTCGGACGAGGGGAGAGCTCGGCTACGAGCGCACCATGAAGATCACGGTGCTGCGGTGATGCCCGGGCTCCGTTCTCGCGCCTGGACGCGTCGCGTCTCGGTCGCGGCGCTCTCGGTCGCCGCGCTGGTCGCGCTTCCCGGAACGGCGCCGGGCGTCAACCTCTTCGGCCTCGTCGACACGGGCGAGCTCTATCGCTCGACCAATGGCGGCGTCACGTGGTCCGGCCACGCGACCCTGGCCGTGCGCGATGCCGTCGGCGTCGCCGCATTCGGTTCCGCCTCCGATCTGATGATCCTCACGCGCTCGGGCTCCGCCTATCGCTCGGGAAACGGAGGCACGAGCTGGTCCGCCGTGGGTGCGATCACGGCATCGGATGTCGTGTCGTTCACGATCCTTCCAAACGGTTCCATGCTGGCGCTCACCGAGCGCGGGACGGTGTACCGGTCCACTGATGGTGGAACGTCCTTTTCCGGATTCGCGGTGCTGACGGGATCGAACTGGGTCTCGATGACCCGAGGGCCGCAGGGTAGGCTGTTCGCCGTGACGAGAACCGGCGGGATCTACCGGAGCGCCGACCAGGGAGCGGCATGGATCCCGGTCGCGGCGCTTGCTGCGTCGAACGTCGTCTCCATTCACCGGAAGGGCCTGGAGCTCTTCGTCCTGACCGAAACGGGCGAGGTGTACCGAGGCTCCGAGACGGGATCATGGCTTCCGGTCGGCGCGATCACGGCGAGCAACATGAGCGCGCTGGTCTCATCGGGGAGCACGATCCTCGCGTCGGCCCGATCCGGTGAGATCTACCAGTCCGCGTCGGGCGCGACGTGGACACCCGTGGGCGCGGTGAATCAGCTGAACGTCGTCTCGATCGGCTCGGACGTGCCTCTCGCGACGGGCGTGGAGATGGAGGAGTCACCGCCACGCGCGGTGGCAGGCGCGCCGTACCCCAACCCGTCCTCGAGAGGCGCGGGGACGTTCCCCATCGAACTCGACCGTCCCGCGCGGGTCACGCTCGAGCTCTACGACGTGCACGGGCGGCTGGTCACCGCACGCGAACGGATGCCGCTAGGGGCGGGCTCGCACGCGATCGGCTGGGCTCCGAAGGGTCTCCGAACGGGACGGTATGTCGTCCGCTACCTGGTCGACGGCAGGCGCGTGGCCGGATCGGCGTGGACCGTGGTGCGTTAGGAGAATTCACAGGGCGTACATCCCGATGAACACCCTCTCATGGAGATAGGTGGAGGCTACGTCGCCTCTCGGACGGCGTTTCGGAGCTCGGCAATCATCTCGGACAGTTCGCCTCGAGACTCCCATCCTCGCTCCGAAGCCAGGGCCTCGACCTCCTCGAGCGCGGCCCGTGCGGCCGTGAGGCTAGAGGAGTCGAGCTCCAGCCTGCCTCGAAGACAAAGGAGCTGGGCGACACCGAGGTCGAAGCGCACCTCGCGCAGGATGGCCTCGGCGGAATCCAGCTCCCGCCTGGCCTCCGTCAGCCGGCCCGTCCGGTGGAACAGGCGTGCCAGAAGTCCCTGCGCGTAGCCTTCCTGGGTTCGGGTGCCCACCTCGCGATGGTGCGCGAGAGCCCGTTCGAAGCAGCTCTCCGCCTCCGTCAACCGCCCCTCCTGGAGATGAAGGCTCCCCAGGTTGCTGAGGAAGAGCCCCTCATTTCGCCGATCACCCATCTCCCGAGCCATGGCTACGGCGGATTCGTAACAGTCTCTCGCCTCGTCGAAGCGCCGCATCTCCACGTACAGATTCCCCAGATTGCCCGTGGTCTGACACTCGTAGCTCCGATCGCCCACCTCGCGATGGACCGTGAGTGCCATGGAGTGCTCCTCCAGAGCGCGATCGAACCGGCCCTGGTTCCGGTGGAGCGTTCCGAGGTAGCCGCAGACATAGGCCTCCCGTCGCCTGTCGCCCGCGCGACGCAGGAGCTCGCGCGCGGAACCGTACCGCGCCGCCGCGCTTTCGTATCGTCCCTGCATGTAGTCCAGGATGCCGAGATGGCTGAGCACGAGCCCGCACAGCCCGTCGTTCGCCATCTCCATGTGCTCCGCCAGCGCTTCCTCGTAGAGCGCCCTGGCACGCTCGGTCTCGCCTTCGTCGTATTCCAGATTTCCCATCCATCCCGTGAGAAGCGCCTTGAGTCCGCGATCCGGAAGTTCGTTCGCGAGGGCGTGCGCTTCCCGGGCGTGGCCGCGCGCGTCCTCCTTCATGCCGGCGGCCCGCTCCATACGGGAGAGGGCGTGGAGGACCTGGACTCGCTGGCGCGACTCCAGCGCCAGGTCCTGGAGCAGACTGGACCCCAGCTCCATCGCCGGTCCGAAGGGTCCGCGCAGGCTCAGGACTTCGACGATCGAGCGGTAGGTCGCGACCGCAACGGAGGGATCTCGGCGGGACCGCGCGCGCCGGCACGCGGCCAGCAAGTTCGAGATCTCGCGGTCCAGGATCCACCGCCGTTCGACTCCTCCCGCGCGGTCGATGGCATCGAGTGCCTCGTCCGTGCCCAGGCGTGAGTACCACGCGCCATGGCGTGCTTCGACCTGAGTGGAGCCGAGAGAGGAATCGTACGACCGCTCCAGACGATGCCGCGCGTAATCCCGAAGGCTCACGTACATACCGAAACGGATCTCGCCGGCTCCGCTCGCCCCCTCCATGCGCAGGAGGCTCCGTTCCACCAGAGCCGAGAGCACGTCCACGACCGGCGGAGCTTCTGGCCACTCCCCCAGAGCCAGGACGTGCTCGGCGGCCTCGAGCGTGAATCCGTCCTCGAAGACGGAGCACTGCGCCCAGGCGGCCTGTTCCCAAGCGGTGAGCGACTCCCACGACGCGTCGATCGCGATCTCGAGGGTCTCGTGCCGCGTCGTCGAGCCGCCCGTGAGCAGGCGGAACCGATCCCGGGTTAGATCCCGGATCTGAGGGATCTCCATGACACGCGTGCGTGCCGCCGCGAGCTCGATCGCCAGCGGCATGCCGTCCAAGAGGCGCACGATCTCACGCACCGACTGCTCCTCGGCGGCCCGGATGCGCAGGCCTGGGCACAGCCATCGTGCGCGAGCGATGAAGAGGCTCAGCCCCTCCTCTTCCGGAAGAGACTCGATGGCTACCACCAGCTCGCCGTCGAGCCGGAGGCGCTCTCGGCTGGTCGCGAGGAACGACGCCTCTCGAGTGGTTTCGAGCCACCGCCCGACCGTGGCGGCCGCGTGTTCCACCACGGGGTCGAAATTGTCCAGGATCACCAGACAACGACCGCGCCCCGCGATCGCTTGTCCAGCCTGCCGGACGGGGTCGAGCCGCCCGAGCGGCACTTCCATGGCACGCGCGACCGCGGAGGCGATCCCCGTCACGTCCCGGGAGCCTTTCAGATCGCAGAACCAGACGCCACCGGGCCATGCGGCGCCTCTTGTGCGCCCGTAGCGGGTCGCAAGCCGCGTCTTTCCCATTCCGGCGGTTCCGACGAGAGTGAGGAGACGCAGACCGCCGGAGAGTGAAGCCTCGACCGTCTTCAGTTCATCCGCACGCCCGAGGAACACGTCCCGCTCCGAAGGGAGTCCGGCTCCCGGCGTGCGCGATCTCGTGGGCGCGTCGTGGATCGGGGTGGGCTCGCCGTGCGTCCATCCCGCGACCGCCTCGGCCGCGCTTTGGAAACGATGTCGAGGCTCTCGCTCCAGGCACCGGAGAATTGCCTGCGACCAGGCCTCATCGAGCCCCGGCACGATGTCCCGGGGCGGCCGCGGCCGTTCGTCCAGCTTGCGCCTCGCCGTCTCCAGCGTCGATCCGAAGGGAAGGGTGCCGGTCACCATCTCATAGAGGACGACGCCGAAGGCGTAGAGGTCGGCAGCATGTCCGCCCGGCTCGCCCCGAAGCTGCTCGGGGGCGATGTAGGCAGGCGTTCCCCACAACGTTCCGTCCGATTCGGAGCCCTCCGCGTTCGTCGCGAACCGGGCGATCCCAAAGTCGGTGACCACCGCCCGCTCCTTCCCGTCGCGATCCACGAGCATGACGTTTCCGGGCTTGAAGTCCCGATGAACGACGCCGGCGGCGTGGGCTGCGTCGAGCGCGGAGGCCATTTGGGCCGCGAGCTCCCGCGTGACGTGGGGAGGCATTCTCCCTAGGCGGAGGCGGGCGGCGAGTGTGTCGCCGCCCAGCCGCTCCATCGTGAGGAACCACGCGCTTCCCCGCGGGTCCTCGTGCCTGGCCAGGTCGAACACGCGGCAGACGTTGGGGTGCCACACCGACCGTGCCAGCAGGCCTTCGGTCCGGAGCCTCCGGTACGAGCTCTCCGTTTCCGCCGCGACTCGAAGCACCTTGAGGGCCACGTCGATGGAGAGTCCCGTATCCCAGGCTTCATAGACTTCACCCATCCCACCGCGCCCAATCAGGCCACGGATCTCGTAACGATCGGCGACGAGGTCCCCGGGGGTGAATCGGGGCGGCTCGGATCCGGCCAGGGCGCGAAGCCACGTCGTGGGTAGCGCAGCGATCTTCCCACTCTCCTCATGCACCTCGAGCAGCGCCGCGACCTCGTCGACGATCGCATCGTCACCCTCGCACGAAGCGCGGAGGAACGCGGCCCGGTCCCGAGGCGAGGTCGCGAGGGCTCGCTCGAAGAGGATCTGGACGCGCTCCCACCGATCGGCGGTCATGCGTCTCCGCGCAGCTCCCGCTCGAGCCAGGCGCGCAGGAGCGTCCAGTCGCGCTTCACGGTCGCCGGAGACGTCCCCAGGGCGGCGGCGGTCTCTTCGATGGTCATGCCGGCGAAGAAGCGGCACTCCACGATGGAAGCATGGCGTGGGTTCCAGGCCGCGAGCTTTCGAAGCGCCGTGTCCAGCTCGAGGACCCGGTCGGCCTCGGCAATCGGAAGCTCCGTTTCGTCGAGCGGATGATGCGGCACTCCGCCCCCTCGTTTCACCCGCTTCCTCCGCAGGGCGTGGTTCACCAGAACTCGGCGCATTGCCCGTGCGGCGATGGCGAAGAAATGCGCGCGGGACTGCCACTCCATGCGATCGATTTGAACGAGCTTCAGGTAGGCCTCGTGCACGAGGGCCGTGGTCGTGAGGGTGTGGTCCTCCCGCTCGTGCCGGAGCTTCCGCCTCGCGAGCCGACGGAGCTGGTCGTAGATCAGGGGAACGAGCTCCTCCAAAGCGGATGGATTCCCGCCCTGGAACGCGATCAAGAGCTCGGTGATCCGCTTGTCAGGTCTGGTCTTATCGCTTATCGGCTCGGTCACGTCGCCGGATTGTACGCCGATCCTCTCCGGGAGGCCAATCGGGTGAGTCCAGCAGAGGATGAGCCGATCCGACCGGATTTCGTGCCTCTTTAGGTAGGGAGGGAACTCGAAGCGACGAGTGCGGGGTCCCTAGGAACACTCCCGGCGCATGGTTCGCCCTCCGCACGAGACCACGGTCGATCCCCATGACTAGGAGGAAGCCATGTCGTCCAGCTGCAACCCCTGCGCCGTGGGGAGAGTCCTGACCCTGATGGTGGCGCTTCTCACATGCCTGACGGAAGCCGCGCACCCGGTCACGAGCAATCCCACGTGGACGGTGGAGGGGAATCAGAGCTTCGCCAATCTCGGGAGCGTCGTGGGGACGGCCGGGGACGTGAACGGAGACGGATACTCGGACGTGATCGTCACCGTCGGCTGGTACGACGACGAGCCGGGATGGGCGTTCGTCTATCACGGGTCGGCTTCCGGCCTCGAAACCACCCCGGCCTGGACGGCACACACCAGCCCGGCCGTCTACCTGACGGCCGGACCAGCAGGGGACGTGAACGGCGACGGCTTCTCGGACGTCATCCTCGGAGCCCCGGAATACTCCAATGGTCAAACCTTCGAAGGACGAGCCTTCGTGTACCTCGGGTCCGCAGCTGGGCTCTCCACGACGCCGGCGTGGACGGTTGAGAACAACCAGGCGTTCGCCGAATTCGGAAGTTCGGTCGGGACGGCGGGGGACGTGAACGGCGACGGATACGCGGACGTGATCGTCGGAGCGAGGTTCTTCGAGGACCTGGTCGGCCAGGCGAACGAGGGAGGAGCCTTCGTCTATCACGGCTCGGCCGCGGGCCTGGCGACGACGCCGGCGACGACCTTGCAGAGCAACGTCCAGGGAGCCCACTTCGGGACCTCCGTGGGAACCGCCGGAGATGTGAATGGCGACGGATTCGCCGATGTCATTGTCGGTGCACCCAACTACACGAACGGGGAAGGGGGAGAGGGCGCCGCGTTCGTCTACCTGGGCTCGTCGAGTGGAGCAGCCACGACGCCCGCGTGGTCCACGGAGGGCAATCAGATCGGAGCTTCGCTGGGAAACGCGGTGGGAACGGCGGGCGATGTGACCGGCGATGGGTACACGGATGTTATCGTGGGCGCCCATCAATACGACAACGGCCAGAACAACGAGGGAAGGGCGCTCGTCTTCTACGGGTCCGTGGCGGGTCTTGCGACGACGCCTGGCTGGGCGGTGGAGATCGATCAAGGAGGGTTCGGGCGATCGGTAGGAGTCGCCGGGGACGTGAACGGCGACGGGGTCTCGGATGTGATCGTAGGAGCGCCAAACTACAACAACGGACAGGCCGCGGAGGGCTTC
>DASTBC010000088.1 GCA_035712245.1 Candidatus Eisenbacteria bacterium | reverse complement strand
GCTTGCCGCCCGTGAGGATCGCGATGTCCTCGAGCATGGCCTTCCGGCGGTCGCCGAAGCCCGGCGCCTTGACGGCGCAGGCCGACAGCGTGCCACGGAGCTTGTTCACGACCAGCGTCGCGAGCGCCTCACCCTCGACGTCCTCGGCCACGATGAGGAGCGGCTTGCCGCGCTGCGCGATCTTCTCGAGCAGGGGCAGCAGGTCCTTCATGTTCGACAGCTTCTTGTCGTAGAGGAGGATGTACGCGTCTTCCAGGACCGCCTCCATCCCCTCCTTGTCCGTCACGAAGTACGGCGAGATGTAGCCCTTGTCGAACTGCATTCCCTCGACGAGGTCGAGGGTCGTGTCCATCGACTTGGCTTCCTCGACCGTGATCGTGCCGTCCTTGCCCACCTTGTCCATGGCGTCCGCGATGATCTTGCCGATCTCCTCGTCGCCGTTCGCCGAGATGGAGCCGACCTGCATGATCTCCTTGGGATCCTTGACGGCCTTGGAGAGCTTCTTCAGATCCTCGACCACGGCCTTCACGGCCTTGTCGATCCCGCGCTTGATGCCCATCGGGTTCGAGCCGGCGGTCACGTTGCGGAGCCCTTCGCGGAAGATCGCCTCCGCGAGCACGGTCGCGGTGGTCGTGCCGTCGCCCGCGACGTCGGAGGTCTTCGTGGCGACCTCGCGCACCATCTGGGCGCCCATGTTCTCGTAGCGGTCCTCGAGCTCGATCTCCTTGGCCACGGTCACCCCGTCCTTGGTGATCGTGGGCGAGCCCCACTTCTTGTCGAGCACGACGTTGCGGCCCCGCGGTCCGAGCGTCACCTTGACCGCCTTGGCGAGGATCTGCACGCCGCTGAGAATGGCCTGGCGGGCCTTCTCGTCGAAGATGATTTCCTTAGCAGCCATTCGATCTCACTCCTTCAATGATGAGGGGAAGTCCGTTCGTCGTCGGTTCGCCGACGATCGACTCAGCCGACGATCGCGAGGACTTCATCCTCGCGCATGATGAGGTAATCGGTTCCGTCGATCTTGACCTCGGTGCCCGAGTACTTGCCCATGAGGATCTTGTCGCCCGCCTTCACCTCGAGAGCGACGCGCTTGCCCTCGTCGGTGACGCGGCCGGGGCCCACGGCGACGACCTCCGCCTGCTGCGGCTTCTCCTTCGCGGTGTCGGGGATGATGATTCCACCGCGCTTGGTCTCGGTCTCCTCGAGACGGCGGACAAGGATTCGATCGGCGAGCGGCTTCACATTCATGGTCTTGGACTCCTTCTGATGCGATGAGTGGCGTGACAGTTGGGCAAAGGAACGCAGGTTTGCCCCCAACCCGCCCCATAGAAGCGCAATCGCCGTGCCCAGGCGGCCGTTCGGTTCGCTCCGGGCGCTCCAATCCCATGCGGCGGTCCGGATTGCGGCCGCGTGGACCGCTCGCCGCGCAGGACGCCGGAACTCGCGCTCGCGCCGGGGATTGTCCAAACGGCACGGGAGGATTCCCAGCGCCCTCCGATCCCCTATAATCCGCACGACTTGGCTCGGAACCCTTCCAGGAAGCGCTCTTCCCCCCGGACTGCCAAGAGGGCAACGTCCGCCGCGCACCCCCCTCGGGCCTCGGGTTCGGGATCCTCGCGCGCGAAGGCCCGGGAGCCCTGGCGCTTCCAGCCCGATCGGCTCGCGATCGCGCTCGTCGTCCTCTCGATCGTCGTGCGGTTCTGGGGCGTGGCGGACCGGCTGCCCGATCCCACGCTCGGCATCAACGTGCTCGACGATTCCGTCGTCGAGGAGACCGACCGCACCACGACCGGCCGCGCGTGGACGATGTGGGGAGGCGGGACCAAGAAGCTCGACCTGAATCCCCACACGGGAGGGTGGCCCGGGTTCAGCTTCTACCTGACGCTCGGGATCCAGAAGGCCTACCACCTCACCTACCTGGCTTCCCACCCCGGTGCGACCGCGGCGGAGTTCGCGAATGACGTGAAGGCGCGGTCGGACCGCTTCTTCCTCTTCGGCCGGATCGCGAGCCTCCTGATCGGGGCGCTGACGGTGTACCTGACGTACCGGCTCGGCGCGCGCCTCGCGGGAAGGAGCGCGGGAGCCCTCGCCGCGTGCTTCCTGGCGCTCAATCCGCTCCACATCCTGACCTCGCAGCACATCGCCGATCCGAACCTGCTCGCGCTCCTCTTCGTGCTCCTGGCCGCGCTCGCCATGGTGCGCATCGTCGAGGAGCGGGGGTTCGCGGCGGGAGCGCGCCAAGGCGGTGCCGCCCCGGCGAGAGGAGGAGAGCCGACACTCCAGACCGCCGCGATCGCCGGCGCCATGATCGGGTTCGCGGGGGCGTGCAAGTACGTGCCCCTCGTGCTCGCCCTGCCGCTCGCGGTGGCGCACGGCCGCTCGTTTCTCCGCAGCCGCGCCTTCTACGTTTCGATGATCGCGATCGTCGTGGCCCTCTTCCTCGCGTCCCCGTACACGTTCCTCGACTGGAAGACGACGCTCAAGGACATCCAGACGCAGCGGAGCGCGCTCTTCTCGGACTGGGTCGGCCAGACGGCGTTCCCGTTCTCCCTTCCCACCTACCTCGCGGTGTCGCTCCCCCACGCGATGGGATGGCCGGCCTACCTGCTCGGGCTCGTCGGCATGGGCTACCTGTGGCGGCGCGGAGCGGCCGCGCGCCCGATCGCGCTCCTCCCGGCCACGATCGTGCTCGCGAACGGGGCGCTCAAGGCGGCGCAGGAGCGCTACGTGCTCGTGGCGATCCCGATCCTCTTCCTGGGCACGGCGCTCACGATTCTCGAGCTCGCGTCCTGGGCCCGCGCGCGGTGGGGCGCTCGCGTTCCCGGACCGGCGCCCATGGCGGCCGCCGGGCTGATCGCGCTCGTGGGGCTCGCGTGGCCGCTCCCGGAGTACGCGGGACTCCGGAGAGAGCTCGCGAAGCCCGACACGCGGCACGCCTCGCGAAAGTGGATCCTCGCCAACATCCCGACCGACCGGCCCATGGTGGTCGAGCTCTACGGCCCCGTGTTCACGCAGGAGGAGCGCTCCGTCGTGATCATGCCCTTCTTCGCGACGCGCGTCCCGATGGTGCGGCCCGCCTATCATCCGGAGCTCCTCGACGGAGCCGAGTACTACGTGAGCTCGGGAGAGATCTCGCGCCGCTTCGACGCGGCGGCGGCGAACTATCCCGTCGAGTCCGGCTACTACCGCTGGCTTCGCGAGAACGCGCCGGTGGTCTGGAGCGCCAGCCCGGAGTCCACGTCCGGCCCGAGGGTCGAGGTGCGGCGGCTTCCGAAGGAGATCAGCACGCGGGCCGAGCGGGACAGCATCTGGGCCCGGGCGCTCCCCCAGCCGACGGGCGTGAGCCGGCTCGCGCTCTACACCGTGGACTTCGCCAACATGTTCGGACGCCTGGGCCATCACGACCGCGCCGAGGAGTGGGCGCTGCGAGGCCTCCAGGTCCGCGCGGCGACCATGACGGTCCGGCTCCTCACCGTGCTCGCGTACTCGCGTCTCCAGAGCCGGGACTTCGAGGGGGCTCTCGCCGCCGCGCACGACGGCGTGGCGCGGGCGCCGAGGGACCCGAGAATTCGCATGTACCTGGGCTTCGCGCTCAAGGAGCTGGGCCGCCACGAGGAAGCGCGTCGCGAGTTCGAGGCCGGGTACTCCCTCACCCAGGATCCGCGGTTCCTGATGCACCTGGGGACCCTGTTCTCGGAGATGGGACGTTCCGAGGACGCGGTGGGGATGTACTCGCGAGTCCCCCAGAGTCATCCCGACCGCTATGGGGCGATGCGCGAGATGTCGCTCCTGCTCATCAACGTGCTCGGGCGCCCGGAGGAGGGGCTCGAGGCGCTCCGAGAGGCGGCACGCCTCGCGCCCGATCCCGAGCAGGCGCGAGCGATCCAGGAGGAGGCGGCGAGAATCGAGGGAATCCTCGTCGCGCGGGGCATGGGAGCGGGAGGCCGGGGGACGCGGTAACAGGCGCGCCGGCGGCCGCGCGGTCGACGGCACGACGGATCCGCTACTCGGACCGGAGCGCCTCCACCGGATCGAGTCCCGCCGCCCGGATCGCGGGCGCGACCCCCGCGAGGAGCCCCACCGTGACCGACATCGCCACGGCCGACGCCGCGATCCAGGCCGGCGTGGTCGTGGTGAGCCCCGGGACCACGCGCGAGAGCGCCGCCGCGCCGCCGATCCCCACGGCGAGCCCCGCCACGCTTCCGATTCCCGCGGTCACGGCCGCCTCGCAGAGATACCACGCGACGATCTGACGCCGCGTCGCCCCGAGCGCCTTCACGAGTCCGATCTCCCGCACGCGCTCCCGCACGACGATCATGAGGATCGTCAGGATCCCGATCGCCCCCACGAGAAGGCTGATCCCCGCGATCGCGGTGACCGTGAGGGTGATCACGCGCATGATCTGGTCGACCATCCGGAGCGCGTCCTTCTGGGTCACGATCGTGACGTCCTCCTCGCCGCGGTGGCGGTCGATCATGAGGAGCCGCGCGCGCTCCACGACCGCGTCCACGTCGTCCGTGCTCGTCGCGAGCAGGTCGACCTCGCCCACCTCGCTCCGGTTCAGGAGGCGCATCGCGCTCGCGACCGGGATGTACGCGGTGTCGTCCATGTCGAAGCCCAGGTACTGGCCCTTCGACTCCATGATCCCGATCACGCGAAAGCGGGACGTGCCGATCCGCACCACCTGCCCCAGCGCGTTCGCCTCCCCGAAGAGCTCGCGCTTCAGCTTCGGGCCGAGCACCACGACGGGCGACGCGCGGTCCCAGTCGAGGGTCGGGAGGAAGCTCCCGCTCGTGACGGTCATGGCGAGGACGCGGGGCATCTCGCCCGTCGCCCCGAAGATCGCGACGTCGCGGCCGCGGTTTCCGTGCTCCACGCGCGCCGAGCCGTAGACCGTGGCGGTCGCCGCGACGACCCCGGGAAGGCGGCTCAGCGCCTGCGCGTCCTGGATCGTGAGCTTGCGCGCGCTCCCGCCGACGCCGCCGGGAACGCCGCCGGTGGAGACCTTCCCCGCGTGGACGCCGACGATGGTCGTCCCGAACATGCTGATCTGATCGAGGACGAAGAGCCGCACCCCCTCGCCGATCGAGGAGAGGAGCACGACGGCGGCCACGCCGACCGCGATCGCGAGCGCGGAGAGCCCGTAGCGAAGCCGGTGCGCCCGGAGCGCTTCCGTCGCGAGCCCGAGGAGATCCCGGAGCTTCATCGCGTTCCCCGCAGGGACTCCGCCGCCGGGAGCCGCGCCGCGCGCCGCGCGGGGATGAGTCCGAACACGGCGCCGATGAGGATCGAGAACCCCAGCACGATGCCGGCCCACAGGGGGCTCGGCGTGAGCGGGAGGAACGTCCAGACCGCCGCGGCGACCCGGAGGATCAGGAACCCGGCCGCGAGGCCGAGCACCGCTCCCAGGCCCGAGAGGAGGATCGCCTCCACCAGGAAGAGCGACGCGATCTCGCGCCGGCGGCCCCCGAGCGCCTTGATGAGCCCCACCTCGTGCACGCGCTCCGAGACGGAGACGAGCATGACGTTCATGATCCCGATCCCCGCGACCGCGAGCGAGACCGCGGCGATCGCGGCGAGGGCCAGCGTGAGCGCCTGGATGATGTTCCGGAAGCTCCCGAGCATCGCGTCCTGCGTGACGATCGTGAAGTCCTCGGCGCGGTGGCGGTCGCGGAGCACCTCGCGGACCTGGCGCACCACGACCGGAATGGACGCCTCGTCCGCGGCCTGCACCATGATCCGGTAGAGGCTCGACTGGTCGAAGAGCCGCATCCCGCTCGAGACCGGAACGAGCGCGACCTCGTCGAAGTCCACGCCGAGGGACTGCCCCTTGGCCTCGAGCACGCCGATGACCCGGAAGCGCGCCTGCGCGAGGCGCACGTACTCGCCCACGGCGCGCTCGTTCTGGAAGAGCTCGCGCTTCAGCTTGGAGCCGAGCACGACCACCGCCTCGCCTCGCCTCGGGTCCCCCTCGGGGAGGAACGAGCCCTGCGCGAGGACGAGATCGCGAAGGCGCTGGTAGGCCGCGGTGGTCCCGACCACGTACACGCTCCGCGTCCGCTCCTCGTACTCCGCCTCGGCGGCTCCGAGCGAGAAGGGAGCGACGTCGCGCACCGCCGGCGCGCGGCGCCGGATCGCCTCCACGTCGTCGAGCGTCAGGTCTCGCGTGGCGCCGCCGAAGGACGCGGGTCCCATGCCGCTCGTCTCCGTGCGGCCGGGCAGCACCACCACGAGATTCGTGCCCAGGGACGCGAACTGCTCCACGACGTAGCGCTTCGCGCCCTCTCCGAGCGAGGTCAGGAGCACGACCGCGGTCGCTCCGATTCCGACGGCCAGGAGGCTCAGCCCCACCCGGAGCCGGTGGAGGCGGAGCGACTCGACCGCCATGCCGAGGATGTCGGCGGCTCTCATGCGTTCGGGCGCGGCGCGGGAGCCTGGGGTGCCGGAGACGCCGGCCGCGGCGCGCCCGGCGGCGCGTCCGACGTGAGCCGCCC